>CAZRXT010000083.1:0-1840 GCA_964604035.1 uncultured Prolixibacteraceae bacterium
GTCATAAAAGCAGCTTCTGCAATGGCACATTTCCAGTTGTTTTTATTGTCGGGGTTGCAAGTATTTATACTTTGTGCAGCATATTCTCCTGCAAAAATCTTGTAGCCTTTTCGGTCGTAATTATCGTAGCGGGTTGCATTCTGAAGGAACCATTCAGGACTTGCATAATAGTGTTCGTCTACAATTTGCGCATTTAGTTTTTTCAACTCTTGTGCGGCATAGTCAAAGAACTTACCATCAGGAGAAGGACCTGTTCCCGAAACTATTTTTATTGTTGGATACTTTTCGCTGATTGCTTTTGCAAATAGTACATACCGTTCGATATATTGTGGTCCCCACTGCTCGTTCCCAACGCCAATCATTTTTAAATTAAAAGGTGCAGGATGCCCCATTTCTGCACGAACTTTTCCCCATGTTGAAGTTGTTGCTCCATTTGCGAATTCGATCAAATCGAGGGCGTCTTGTATGTACGGATCGAGCTGATCTGTTGGCACTAATTCGGCTGAGTTGAATTGGCAAGCCATACCGCAACTCAAAATTGGCAACGGCTCAGCTCCAATATCTTCGGCTAATTGAAAATATTCAAAAAAGCCCAATCCGAAAGTTTGGAAATAATCGGGTGTAGGTCTGTGTTTGAATTCAGTGTTCCAGCGGTTTACAATCAGTTGGCGTTGGTCAACATCTCCAACAGTCTTTTTCCATTGATAACGTGTTGCCAATTCATGACCTTCAACAATACAACCGCCAGGGAATCGAAGGAAACCGGGTTTCAGGTCGTAGAGTAGCTGTACTAAATCGGCACGCAATCCTCCTGGACGGTTTTTCCATGTGTTGCCCGGGAAAAGTGAAATCATATCTAAATCTAACTCTCCATTTCCATCAATAGTGATGTTCAACTTTGCATTTTTTTCGGTCTCATTTGCCTGAAAACTAACGTTGTATTTCTTCCATTCGTTTGATTCCGGATTCAGATTTGCGCTTCCAATCACCTTGCCTTTCGAATTAACCAATTCAATTTGCATATTGAGCTTGCTGTTTTTGCGCTCACGTGCTAAAACCGAAAAGTGGTAAGTAACACCTTCATTTACACCGATACCTCTGAATCCTTCGTTTGATAAAACAACAGGTTTCTCACTTCCATTAATCTGGACTCGGGCAAAGCGTGGGTTTTCAGGTTTTGCTTCTCCTTGGTTAATAATCTGAACATCAGTAAGATTATCTTCTTTGGTAATGTTCCATCCCATAAATGGTTTGGTAAACTCAAATGATCGATTTTTAACTAATTCAGAATAAATACCACCATCGGCAGCGAGGTTAATATCTTCGAAAAATATACCCCACATTGTTGGTTGAACCGGAGCAATTGGTTTTTGTACGTTCACTGTTATAATTGGATCTTTCGAGAAGGCATTAATTCCCACAGTGATCAAAAATAGGCTCACGAATGCTAATTTGTATCCATGTTTCATTGTAATTGTTTTTTTATTTCTTAATAATTTTATTTTTTCCCTTATTTACTTCGCACTTAAATAGTTTGCATTTAAGTGTTTTCTTAAAAATTACAACTATTTTTTTATATTACGAAAGTAACTGTGGTACATTTATTACACCTCCATTTTTAGATATATTTGGTGGATTTTTCGCTATTGAATATTTTTTTTGCACATCTTTTTTAACAAGCAACACTCAATAGAGCTTAATTACTAGTTTGTTGTACACGATAAAAATGAGGTTGTGCGAAGATTTAAGTGAAGGATACCTTATTGAATTTGATTAACTAATAGGCATAAAAAAAGGCAGATATTTCGAAATACCTGCCTTTGCAATTATATTTTTTGTT
>CAZRXT010000083.1:1940-8971 GCA_964604035.1 uncultured Prolixibacteraceae bacterium
GTGATCATTTGAAGGTCGAAATCGATAATTTTCTTTGGATCAAAATGCTCTCCAAAAACCCTGGTTTCAAAATGAAGATGGTTGCATGTTGCACGACCTGTTCTTCCTCCTAAACCAAGAATATCTCCAGCACGAACCGGTTGGTTAACTTTTACATTAATTGCTTTTAAATGACCATATAAAGTTTCGAGCCCATTATTATGACGTACTAAAACCATATTTCCATAACCACTAAAACGTTTTGCTAAACGAACAACACCATCAAAAGCACAATAAACAGGATCTCCTGAATTTAAGCTAATATCAACACCAGTGTGCATTCTTCCGCTTCGTGGGCCATATTTGGACAGGAATCGGGTGGTTCCAACAACCGGGTGGAAATAAGGTGTATCTTCATCTCCAACTAGGTTTATGGTTAAAATTTCATCAGATTTTACAAATTCTGTGGCAGAATAGCGGATGTTGTTATTATCCCATCTGTTTTTATAGAGATCCTTTGCAGGAACATTTTCTGTAGTAATAAGGTTGTCAATAATTGATTGTACTATCTCGTCTTCGGCAAATTCTGAGGACGAATCAGGTATCATAACTTCTTGTTGAGCAAATGATTGTGCAACAAGAAAAAACATGGCAATAGAAATATATAAGCGTAACTTCATCATCAAAAAATTGGTTTAAATCATCAAAACTTTTACTCCAACTCCTACAAAAGTAACATTGTCATTAATATTTCCAAAAAAACAAGATAAAATTATTGAGTTACTCTGTCATCATTCTTGCTTTTTATAGATTTGCGCAAATTTTAATTAAACACTTTTTTTGATTCGTTCAAATTTACTATGTATAAGATTTTGAAAAAATTAGCTTTCCTTTTTATTGGAATTTTTGCTCTGATTGGTCTTTTTCTGACCGCAGGGTTCTTTGCAGTGAAATTTCACCTGACAGATGATAATGGTACCGTTGACCTTAACGATAGGTATTTTCAGGAATTGAAAGACAAATACGGGCATTTTACAGATAAGGAGAAGGGTGAAATCAATTACGATGAAGCGAAATTATTGCATCACTTATTTGTTCTTAGTAAATATTATCCCGAAAATTCATCTTACATAATGAATGCATATTCCAAGAGCCGTAATATAACTGAAGCTTGGCGGATGTTTGAGGCTGTTAATTTACAAATGCTAGATAATGAGGGTTTTCAGCGGGAAATAAAGAATTTTCAGATTTCGGCTGAAGAGATTAACAAAACAGGTAGGTCGGGAAGTGCTTTTGGCTGGATGAATATAAATGAATGGCAAGACTTTAAACTTGCTGTTGCAAAAGATAAAAATCTAATTGATTCGGTTGCTTACCTTACTGGTGTTGAACCTCGCCTTATTGTTGCAGTCTTGGTTGGAGAGCAAATAAGGCTTTTCAACTCAAATAGGGAAGCTTATAAAAAGTGGATCGGACCTTTGAAAATTCTTTCAGTTGAAACACAATTTTCACTTGGTGTTACGGGCATTAAAGTGCCTACAGCTCAGACTATTGAGCGAAATCTAAAAGACACTGCATCTGTATTTTATCTTGGCGAACAATATGAGAATCTACTCGATTTTGAAACAAGTTCGATATCAAACGAACGTTTCAAACGATTGACTTCGTATCAAAATCACTTCTACTCATATTTGTACGCGGCTTTAAATGTAAAACAGATGAAGGTTCAGTGGGAAAGAGCTGGTTATCCGATAGAAAATAGGCCTGAAATACTTGCCACTCTTTACAATATTGGTTTTGAATCATCGATTCCGAAAGAAAATCCTGTTGTTGGTGGCTCTGGAATAAATATTAAAGGGAAAAGATACACTTTTGGTTCAGTCGCTTACGAATTCTATTACTCGGGCGAACTATTTGATCTGTTCCCATTTAAAAATAAGAAATTTGACTTTACAGATGGACAAGTTTGATCGTAGAACCATTGTTTTGCTCATTTTATTTTTTTTAATTGTCTCAAAGCCAACTCAAAGCATAGCGCAAAGCAGACAAATTCTTCAAATGCCATGGTCTAGATTGGACGATGGTTTATTTTACTGTGAAATTGATGGGCCATATAAATCAATAATTCTTGATTCAAAAATATCAATAGTTAAAATTGAACCAAAAAAGTTTGATTTTCAGCTGTTAACATCGTCAGAATATAGCAATATTCCTCGTTCGGCCGATTGTTGGGCTGAAGAATTCCAACTCCAGATAGCTGTAAATGCAGGAATGTATAGTCCGAATAAATTACAGTCGAACAAAGGTTTTCTGAAAAGTTACAACCATATCAATAATGGAAAATTGAGTGGTTCCTATAATGCAATGATGACCCTCAATCCTAAAGATACAACTAGAAATCCTTTTGAGATACATGATTTTACATGCAATAGTTGGGATAAATTGAAGAATAACTATTACTCTTTTTGCCAGGGAATGCGCATGATTGATTGTGCTGGAAATGCGATGGCTTGGGATAAAAGACCCGGGCAATCGTGCAGTATGGTTGTTTCTTCAACAGATATCGATGGGAATATTTATTTTGCATTTTGCGCTTCGCCCTATACACACCAAGCAATGATCAATTTTCTGCTAAGTCTTCCAATACAGTTTAGAACAACAATTTATCTTGAAGGAGGACCTGAAGCAAGTCTTTTTATACAAACGCCCGATACTGTTATTTCAAAATGGGGAACTTATGTTTCATCTACATGGGAACATGCAGATAATGACCATTTCTGGGAAATACCAAATGTGATCGGTGTCCGCAAGAAAAAATAACAGCAACTCATTTTTCGAAAAGTTTCTTCCGAAAGTATCATTATTTCTTTCTACGAAAAAAATTGCACCGAGGTGCTATAAAAATTACGCAATCATTAAAATCCATTCAAGTTGGAGAATGAATGGTTCAATATAAATTTCAATAAAAACTTTGATGAAGAAGTTGCCTATTATACACTAGGCAAGAAATAAACCCTACCTGGTTTCAAAAAAAAAAGTTTTGAATTCTGAATTGCTTCTCATTTTCGATTCATCAGATAAATCTAATTTCAAAAAGAGTTATTGCGAATGAACAAATCGTACCTTGATTTTGTCTATCTTGAAGAAAACAAAAAAGTGAATTATGTCAGAAAAAAAAGGAATAGTAACATTTGCAGGAAATCCTGTAACGCTTACAGGTGATGAGATTAAAGTGGGGAATAAGGCGCCCGAATTTACAGGTACCAACCAAAAACTAGAATCTGTATCACTTTCATCATTTATTGGAAAAACAGTGGTTATAGCTATTTATCCATCAATTGACACAGGTGTTTGTCAAAGCCAGAATAGAAAATTTAATGAAATTGCAAGCAAATTAAACGATGTTGTAGTTTTAAGCGTTTCTCTTGACTTGCCTTTTGCTCAGAAACGTTTTTGTGCAACTGAAGGGTTGGACAATATTGTAACCTTGTCCGACTACAAGGATCGTGAATTTGGCAATAAATATGGTTTTTTCATTAAAGAACTAGCATTATTGGCCCGAGGAACTGTTATTATCGATAAAGAAGGCATTATCAGGTTGATTGAAGTTGTACCTGAAATTACAACTGAACCCGATTATGATGCAACTTTAAAAATACTGGAAGAAATTAAATAACACATTGTGTGTGTTTGAATTTTTGAACTCCTATCGATTCTAATTTGAGATTCGATAGGAGTTTTTTTTACTAAACGTTATTTCAGAAAGAATTCTATTTTGATAATAAAGTCGAATTCAGGTTAATAAGTAACAAAATCATCTGTCGAATCAAAAAAGATAGTTCCTCCATATCCACTAGATCCCCATCTGCCACTAGATCCGGAGTTTCCACTTCGGCCATTGCTGCCAGAAGGATCACCAGACCCACCTTTACCTCCAGATCCGCCTGACCCTCCAGAGCCATGCATGCCTCCACTTCCTCCATTCGAATCGGGATGAATAATATCTTCATAAGGCAACGCATCATCAGTAAAGTAGAGAAAAACATCACCACCGTCGCCACCATCGCCACCATAACCACCATTCCCTCCATTTCCGCCGTCACCACCATTTCCTCCAGCGTCTTGCCAAGTTTTAGTAATAGTTGTGCTGTCGGTGTCGTGAATGACCTTTGAATGCCATGTTCCATCAGCTCCATTGCCACCATTTCCACCGCTACCACCGCTGCCACCATTTCCGCCGCTACCTCCTTGCGATGTAATAAAAAATGCGCCGCCATCAGGGTTAACCAGATAGCGATGTTCTTTACCTGTCCACATATTTTCAGCGTACACATAAAGCAGATTGGTTGATAATAACGAGTCGTAATAAAGATCGGTCCAGACACTAATATTTGGCCCGTTGCTTCCATTATTCCCATCTTGACCATTTTGGCCGTGGCCCCCGTGACCGCCAGTTGAACCACTAGCTCCATTTGACCCGCCCCAGCCCCACATTCCACTAAATCCGCTGAGGGTCAAATAGTAGTTCGCTTTGTAATCTAAATTAATGTCGAACGAATGTTGGCAATCGGGGTTTCGCTTTGATACAACAGTAAGATTTGCCCTGTGATTGTTGATGTTTTGGAAGTTCTCTTCAATAAAAAATTTGCCCGATTTTAATTCTCCACCTTCAGTGCTAAAAGCGAAGTACCTGCTTTTCTGCAAATCGCGACGTTTGAAGTTATAATCTTTTTTCACTCCATTGTCGAACGTTGAGACAACCTTGAATTTGAAGTTAAAGCCCGGTGCTTTGATCATTTCTGTTGTTGGTATTATTTCAACTTCTTCTTCAAAATTGAGGGGCAACAATATTGTTTTTGCCATTTCGGGCGTTTTTTTTGGGTATACCCGCACCTGAATATATTTCCCTTTTGAAGGATACAACTTGTCGCTAATTGTAATTTTCCCCATTGAATATGAGCCGCCTATGACTTCAACCCGGAACTTGGACCAGACGAGTGTTCCTTGCGCCAAATTCCATGTTTTCTTCACTTTGCCATTTTTATAATAGGCATAAACACCTATTTCGAACTTTTTGCCGGGTAAGCGCAATGCTTCTTGATCGTAAACTAGCTGAATGGAATCGATTTGTTTTTCAAAATTGAATATTGACGCATCGGCTTTGCTGCACCAAATTGTGGCGAAAATGATAAGTATTAATACTTTATTGAGGCTCATATTTTTCATACTATTTTTTCGAGTCTTGATAGTTGGGCTAAACAATATCTACACCTAAAGTAACATAAATCATATTAGCATCAAATTTCTTGAGCGTGATTTTGCCCCTTGGATTGCAGTTGCATGTTAACATTAAATTATTCACAATAGGTTGTAAATAAAATTACAAAACGCTTTTTATCAAATTGGTTATATTTGTGCCTTCAAGGTTGAAAATTCATTAAAACATTATACAATGAAACGTGACGAGTTAGTATTCGACATTATTGCAAAGGAACGCCACCGTCAGTTGAGTGGCATTGAGCTAATTGCATCTGAAAACTTTGTTAGTGACCAGGTTTTGGAAGCAATGGGTTCGGTTATGACCAATAAATATGCAGAAGGGTATCCTGGCCATCGTTATTATGGTGGTTGTCAATTTGTTGATATGACAGAACAATTAGCCATCGATCGTATTAAACAACTTTACGGTGCAGAATATGCCAACGTTCAGCCTCACTCTGGTGCTCAGGCAAATGCAGCGGTATTAAGTGTTATCTTAAATCCAGGTGATAAATTCCTTGGATTAGATCTTTCTCATGGCGGTCACTTATCGCACGGTTCTCCTGTAAATTCATCAGGTTTACTTTACAATCCTATTGCTTATTCTGTAAAAGAGGAAGATGGAAGGGTTGACTATGACATGATGGAAAAGCTCGCTATTGAAGAAAAACCAAAGCTTATTATTGGTGGTGCTTCGGCATATTCGCGCGATTGGGATTATGCCCGTATGCGTGCTATTGCAGACAAGGTTGGAGCTCTTTTGATGATTGATATGGCTCACCCCGCAGGGTTAGTTGCAGCCGGATTGCTCGAAAACCCGGTTAAATATGCTCATATTGTAACATCTACAACACATAAAACCCTCCGTGGACCTCGTGGTGGTGTTATCATTATCGGAAAAGATTTTGAAAATCCATGGGGGTTAGCAACTAAGAAAGGCGAAATCAAAATGATGTCATCTTTAATTGACTCATCAGTTTTCCCTGGTCAACAAGGAGGTCCACTTGAGCATGTAATTGCTGCTAAAGCAATAGCATTTGGTGAAGCTCTCGATCCATCGTTTAAAGATTACCAAACTCAGGTGAAAAAGAATGCTGCGGTAATGGCTAAAGCATTTATGGACCTTGGGTACAAAGTTATTTCTGGTGGTACTGATAATCATTCTATGTTGATCGACTTAAGAACAAAACACCCTAATGTTACCGGGAAACAAGTTGAAAATGCTTTGGTTGCTGCTGATTTAACTGTGAATAAGAACATGGTTCCTTTTGATAGCCGTTCTCCATTCCAAACATCGGGTTTGAGGGTTGGAACACCTGCAATTACAACTCGTGGTGTAAAAGAAGATTTGATGCCTCAGATTGTTGAAATGATAGACACCGTGATTTGCGACTTTGAAAACGATAGCACAATTAAATCGGTAAGAAATAAAGTTAACCAAGTAATGAAAGATTTCCCTCTTTTTGCTTGGTAATCAATTGTTAGATAAAATTTTGAAAGGGTTGTCGATTAGGCAACCCTTTTTTTTTGCTATTCACCCACAAAAACAACCTTGCAATATTCTTATCTTTCGTTTATTATTTAAACGTGAATGTCTTTCTCTTCAATGGGTTCTTCCATCTTTTCTGTTAGTTTCCTCACAACTTTAATTCCCGAAAGGAACTCACCCGCAAATACCCTAATAATAGTGTAAACAGGAATGGCAAGTATCATTCCCGTAACGCCGGCCATGCTTCCTGCAGCCATAATCACCAGAAAAATTTCGAGAGGATGAGCCTTTACCGTGCTCGAGT
>CAZRXT010000084.1:0-8828 GCA_964604035.1 uncultured Prolixibacteraceae bacterium
TTGATGTACTGGTCAACAATGCAGGGCTTTCTGAGTTTTACAACCCACTTTTGATTGATGAAATGACATGGGATAGGGTGCTTGATACGAACCTGAAAAGTGTTTTCTTTTGTTCGCGCGCAGCAGCAAAAATTATGAAGGACAATGGCGGTGGCTCTATTGTCAATATTGCATCGACAAGGGCAATAATGTCGGAACCAAATAGCGAAGCTTATGCCGCATCGAAAGGCGGTATTTTAGCTTTGACTCATGCTTTGGCCGCATCTTTTTCTAATTACCATATCTCTGTAAATGCAATCCTTCCTGGTTGGATCGAAAATGGCGACTATTCTGCCTTGCGTGAAGTTGATCATAAGCAGCACTTTTCTCAGCGGGTAGGAAAACCTGATGACATTGCCCGTGCATGTTTGTTCCTTTCCGATTCTGAAAATGATTTTATCACAGGAACACAGCTGGTTGTTGATGGCGGAATGACTCGGAAAATGATTTATGAAGAGTAGTTACTTCATTACTGCATTGTAGAATTGCTTGATTACGTTAGTGTGGAACCACTCTTTTCCATAGAAATAATAGAGCACAAACAAGACAATCAGAAAAGCGAGTACAGCCCCAATTTTTCGGCCAATAAATTTTTTCCCGGCTTTCATAAATTTGTCGCCAAACTTGGTTGCCCACTTGTCGATATGTGTAAAAAGTGGGTAGTAAATCAGAACAACTACACCCATACCAATCCATGTGAAAATGTATGGAGGAAAGTTCCATTTATATGTAAGCGTGTAATTATCAATCCATATTGTAATTAAATTGGCCAGCAGAATGCCAATCATCAAAACCATTATTTTGAAAATGCTTTTATACATTTCGATTAATACTGTAGAATTAATTTCAGATTTTTATAATCAATAACTGCTTTGTTCCGAAACAGGAAATCACTTCCAATTAAGCCAAAAATTTGTTCGTTTGTGTACTGTTTGTAAAGAGTGTTTAGGTGCGAAAGGTCTATTAGTCCCACATGCATCTCACTTACAGGTATTTTGCCAATTTTCAGGTTGGCAATAATCCCTGTTTTCGTTTCAATTTTTACATTTCCAATTCCAGTCGATTCAATGTCAATCAATTGGTTGTCCAAAAGTGTATATTTTTCGTCTTGATTGATGTCGAAAACAGTTTTTGAAGCTCCGGTATCAATAACCCATTTCCCAAATTCCTGATCAGAAAACTGAGTTTCGATTAGGATGTGATAATTGTCGTCTTCAAGCTCAACTAAAATGAGCGGTATTTCAATTTCTCGTCGTTTAGCCATAATTTTTCGAAGATAGAAAAGGTTCAATTGAAATCAGATTTAAATCAGGAAAAAAGTGACTTTGTCAGTTCATCTTAAAAAATAGGCCCTTCGTCAAATAGGTTGATATAAAAACAAGCAAATTCGATTCAGTAAAAAGTGAATTTAATAAATTGGAGAAAAAAAGATCAACCAGTAAAGAAACTTCGATATGAGTAGAATGATTATCAATATGAAATCTTTGCTTTACGATTTCAGTACGCTGATTTACCCTGAGCTTTGCTATTGCTGTGAAACAGCCCTCATGAAGCAAGAAAAGCTAATTTGCACCAGCTGTCTTGTGAACATTCCTCGAACTTATTATCATCTTGTAGATGGGAATCCAATTGAAAAAATATTTTGGGGAAGGGCGAAGGTTGAAAGAGCCACTTCGTATTTTCTTTTTCAGAAGGGGAGCAACTATCAGCAATTATTGCATAGCTTAAAATACAAAGGCGTGCGTGAAATTGGAGTTGAGTTGGGGCGAAATTTTGGAAATGAATTGAATGATATCAGTTATTTCGATGATGTCGACATGGTTGTTCCGGTTCCGTTACATCCCAAAAAGGAAAAAAAGAGAGGTTACAATCAGAGTCTTGCAATTGCCGAAGGTCTTTCGTTGGCAATCCATAAGCCCGTTGATTCAAAAGTGTTGATTAGAAAGCATTTCTCGCAATCGCAAACCCGAAAAGGTCGCTTTTCTCGCTGGGAGAATGTAAGCGAACTTTTTGATGTGAAAAATCTGGTAGACTTCGAAGGTAAGCATATTCTACTTGTAGACGATGTGGTTACAACCGGTTCAACATTAGAAGCTTGTGCCCAGGCAATTTTGAAATGCCCTTCGACAAAGGTAAGTATTGCAACACTTGCCTTTGCAACTATTTAGATGCAAAAATGGGAACCCAAACTGAGTTCCCATTTATATACTTTTGATTAGAAAATTTTAAAGAATCAACATGGCATCGCCATAGGTTCCAAACATATATTTTTCCTTGATAGCCTGTTTATAAGCTTCCATTAAGAAATCGTAACCTGCAAATGCCGAAACCATCATTAACAATGTTGACAACGGAAGATGAAAGTTTGAAACCATGCTATTTGCAACGCTGAAATCGTAAGGAGGGAAAATGAATTTATTTGTCCAGCCTTCGTATGGTTTTAATAATCCATTAGTCGACACTGAACTTTCAAGTGTTCTCATTACGGTTGTTCCAACAGCGCACACATTTCTTTTGTTATCCTTCGCATTTTTGACCATGTCGCAGGTTTCTTGCGAAATCCAAATTTGCTCAGAGTCCATTTTGTGTTTTGTAAGATCTTCTACATCAACACTTCTGAAGTTTCCTAAGCCAACGTGTAGCGTAACATACGAAAAATCGACACCAACAATTTCGAGTCTTTTCATCAACTCGCGGCTGAAATGTAAACCTGCGGTTGGGGCAGCAACTGCACCTTCATTTTTCGCAAAGATTGTCTGATACCGTTCTTTATCTTCGGGTTCAACAGCTCTTTTAATAAATTTTGGCAGCGGAGTTTCACCTAAACTAAATAAGGTCTCTTTGAAATCTTCATAAGGACCATCAAAAAGGAAACGTAATGTTCTTCCTCTCGAAGTTGTATTATCAATAACTTCGGCAACCAACAAATCGTTGTCGCCAAAGTAGAGTTTGTTACCTATTCTTATTTTTCGCGCAGGGTCAACAAGAACATCCCAAAGTCGTTGTTCCCTGTTAAGTTCTCTAAGCAAGAAGACTTCAATTTCGGCACCTGTTTTTTCCTTATTTCCAAATAAACGGGCAGGAAATACTTTTGTATCGTTGAAAAGCATCAAATCACCATCTTCAAAATAGTCGATGATATCTTTAAAAACTTTGTGTTCAATTTTTTTCGTTTCACGATTTAATACCATTAACCGGCTTTCATCTCTGTGATATGCCGGGTGCATTGCAATTAGCTCTTCTGGTAATTTGAATTTGAATTTAGATAACTTCATTCGTAAATTCTTATAGTTTAAATTGTTATAGATCTAAAATCAGCTTGCTGATTTCAGTTTAAAATTCCTTTTTTATGATGTGTCAGAACCCGAAATGATCTTTAGAAGTATCTTTCCAACTTACAACACGGTTCGCCTTATACGCAGAAAAAAGTGATTGGTTACATTGAGTCTAAACTTTTTTTGAAATTTTCTAACGTCCAAGCATTTTCAAGCGTATAGTCTCCAATTCTTGTCCGTATTAATCCGATGAGATATGCGCCACACTCAAGACTTTCACCTAAATCGCGGGCTAACGAGCGGATGTATGTGCCTTTGCTACAGCTTATTTTAAGAACTAACTCGGGAAGTTCAAATTTCTCGATTGTGATTTCTTTGATGGTGATTTTTCTTGAACTTAGTTCCAGTTCTTTTCCTCCGCGGGCAAAATCGAATGCTCTTTTGCCATTCACTCTAATGGCCGAAAAAATTGGAGGTACTTGATCTATTTCACCAATGAAATTTTTCAGTTTTTCTTCAATTAACTCTCGTGTAACATGTTCGGTGGGGAAGAATTGGTCTTCCTCTTTTTCGAGGTCGTACGAAGGTGTTGTTGCTCCAAGTTTCAATGTAGCAATGTATTCTTTCTCTTCAGCCTGAATCAGATCAATAGTTTTTGTGGCTTTGCCGGTACAAATAATCACTAGTCCGGTTGCCTTTGGGTCAAGAGTACCTGCATGGCCAACTTTCAGTTTTTTCTGGTGTATTGTGTGGCAAATTGAAGTTCGAACTTTATTTACAAGATCAAAAGAAGTCCAGTCGAGAGGTTTGTCGAAAAGTAAAACTGTTCCAGAAATGAAATCAGCATTTGATAAAGATTGACTCATGTATATTTTTTGCAGATGCTTAATAATCAGCTTCGATAACTTAAATGGCAACAGCTATTGCAACAATGCCGATTACAGCGCAGTAAATAGCAAAATATATTAATTTGCCTTTTTTCACGATGTTTACCATCCATTTGCATGCTACCAATCCGGCAACAAAAGCTGTAATTGCTCCGGCTAAAAGTGGAATTAGGTCAACACTTGTGTCAGATGAAAGATCGCCTCCAATGATTTTTAGAAAGTTGGCTCCAAGTATTGGTATAATAACCATTAGAAAGGAGAACTTAGCTAGCTGAGATTTATCGTTCCCAATTAGCATTCCTGTTGCGATGGTAGCACCACTGCGAGAGAGGCCTGGAAGAAGAGCAACCATTTGTGCAATTCCAATGATCAATGAGTCGGCAAATCCAATTTTACGTGTGCCTTTTCGATAAAAGTTGGCAAAGCTTAAAAGACTGGCTGTTACGAGTAGCATACAACCAACAAAAAGAAGATTTCCAGTGAAAAGAGCTTCTATCTGATCGTCAAATAATACCCCAACAATACCAGCAGGTACGGCCGAAAGTAGAAGCATTACAACGTATTTGTTTGATTCTGTCCACTTAAACTTAAAAATGCCAAGGAATAATTCTGATATCTCTTTCCAAAAAACAACAATGGTACTTAAAACCGTAGCTCCGTGTAAAGCAAGGTCATACGTTAGGTTGCTGCCCTCTTCAATTCCAAATAATGCGTGTCCAATTTCAAGATGTCCACTCGAACTAACAGGCAAAAATTCAGTAAGTCCTTGAATTAGTCCAAGGATTATCGATTCAATTATGCTCATTAAGATTATTCTTCAGTAGATTTTGGTTTCTTCATTATAGCGTAGATTTCGAAAACGAAACCGGCCAAAACAACGATCGGAGCTAAAGTAATACGGCGGAAACTGAATACAGCCGGGTTGAAAACTTTTGGATCGTCGCTCCCTCCGCCAATCATTAAAAGAAAGCCAACAACAATTATTGCAAATCCAATAATCAGGAGTTTGTAATTTTCTCTGCCTAAAGCAAAGGTCTCTTTTGTAGTATTTTCAATTTTAAATTTCGACATAGTTGTATACTTAAATTAGGGAGGTAAAAATAGTGATTTTATTACGTTACCTGCAAAAGCGGTTATTTAAAAAATGTAGAATGCATTTATTATTAGTAAAATAATTCGTCGTATTTCAATTTCAGAAATTTGTTGACAGCCAATGTTGTTGACAGCCAAGAAATAACGATTCCTGTGATAAAAACCACTGAGAATACAATTATCAATAACTCGTTGATGCTGTAGGTTATAATTTCCTGAAATTCTTTTATGTATGAATAGACCAGAAGCCCAAGAATTGCATTGGCCAAAACAGCTCCTATTAATCCGTAAAGTACAGACCGTGACACAAATGGTTTCCTGATGAAATTCCGGGTAGCCCCAACTAGTTGCATTGTATTGATTGTGAACCGCTTTGAGTAAATTGACAAGCGAATTGTGTTGTTTATCAACGTCATGAAAATGAACAACATAATAGCTGCAAGGCCTAAAATAATCAGTCCAATTTTTTGTGTATTTTGATTAATTAAGGTTACTAAATTCCGTTGATAATAAACTTCTTCAACATTCGGGAACTCAAGGAATTTCTTTTCAATATTAGCAAGGCTGTCGTTTTGGGTGTAATCGGCAAAAAGTTTCACGTCGATGGTCGCATTGAGGGGATTATACCCCAGAAATGACACAAAATCTTCGCCAAGTTCATCTTTCAAAATGCTTTCGGCTGTTTGAGAATTGACATACGTAGCCGTTTTTACCTCGGGCTGAGTCGAAAGAAGTTTTTGAAGCTGAAATAATTCAACCTCCCTTACATCTTCATTTAAAACAAGCGTTAGCCCAATATTTTCACGAATATACTTGTTGAAATACCGTGCATTGAACACAACCATCGACAATAGCCCAATAAGAAACAAAACTAATGTAATGCTCAGTGTCGAAACGAAATACGCATTCAATAATCTGCTTTTAACAGGCTTCGGAGTTTTTTTACGCATTGTTTTTTGCTTTTGAACGTTTTCTATATTCAAAAAAGGCAGCTCCTGCAATGGCAAGTATCAGAAGGATAGAAGATATCAAAGATATTTTGCTTCCAATAGAATACGATTTAGGTTTGAATTCAAACACAATTTCGTGAGAACCTGCAGGAATAACCATCGATCTCAGAATGTAATTTGCCCTAAAATATGGAGTCTCTTTCCCGTCTATTTTGGCTATCCATCCTTTAGGGTAATAGATTTCGGAGAAAACTGCCAATTGTTCATTCTTTGTGTTCGACTGGTAGACTAGTTTATTTGGAGTGTATGATTTCAAAGTAATTGTCGACAGAGAATCTTTTGTAAAGTTGTTGCTTGCGATATATTTCCCAAATTGCTTGTCAACAACAGCGGTCGATTTGATGTCAATTTTATTGATGTTATCGATCTCTTCGTCGGCGTTGGCAACCAATTTGAAGTTGTTCACAAACCAAGCATTGCCCATTGCCTGTGTATTGACAATTGGTGCAGTTCCAGGGTTGTAAATAATGTATTTAGTATTGAGCATGTTTATTGTATTCAACCCCTTGAGGGCATTGTCAACATCACCCTGCGACTTAATTGTTCTCAAATTACTTCCCAGTTTTTGAATTTCAGGAGAAATATGATGTTCGATCATATCTTGATATCTTCTCATTTTAGCTCCCGAATAACCGCCAATCGATTTGTGAAAGTAAGAAGTTGAAGCATCGTTAAAAGTGCTAACAGCGATATTTAAAACGCGGTAATCGAGCGTTTTATCTTGTAAAATAATTTCGTCGGCTTTTGTTGGTGTAAATGGGTTTTCGGCTTGACGAGCTGGCACAAAATTGTCGTCGTTCAGATAACGTTTGTTTACAGGCCACAAGTCGGCTAAAACTAAGATAAGAGCGATTCCGAGGGCATATTGTGCTTTTAATTTCTTTTTCAGAACGGCCCAAATAGTTCCCGCAGCAAGGACAACAAACACAAGAGATCTGAATGCATCCATTCGGGCTACCGAAATTCTGTCGCTTTTAAGCAGTTCAAGTAAATCGGCAGGCCATCCCGAAGCCGCAAGCTGTTTGTCGACACTACCTGTAAAGCTGCCTGCCAACGTTGGGATGATGGCAAAAATGAGGGCAATGCCACCAGCAATAATTGCTGAATATTTTAATCCGTCAAGATGTTTCTTTTCAGTTAAGCTCTTATCCTGAAATATCTCTTTAATGGCAAGCATACCCAAAAGCCACATGGCAAAACATTGCACGAAAACAATATTCTTAACGTCGCGGAATTTGTTGTAGAGAGGAAAGTAGTCGATGGCTAAATTGCTGAGCAGTGGGAAATATTTCCCCAGCGAGAGCAAGAAACTAACTACAACAACCGAGGCCAGCCACCATTTTTCGCGTCCCTTCACAACAAAAAGTCCCAATACAAAAAGAAAAATAGTGATTGCACCAAAATAGAATGGCCCCGAAACAATTGGTTGACTTCCCCAATACAGAGGGATGCTATTTACAATTTGTTTTGCTTGTTGTTTTCCTTGGCTTTGAGAAAGTTCTTTGTAAAGTTTTGAGCTTTCGCCAAGAGGTTCACTCATACCACCACCTTTTAATCGGGGAATGAAGGCTGTAAAAGCTTCCGAAATATCGTAGCTATAATCAAGTATGTAATCTTTTGCCAAGCCCGAATCTCCTTTGTTTGAATCGACAGTCAATTCATTGGCTCCACGGGTAGAAAATTTTGAGTATTCCTGAGTAGGAAGCAGGTAATTGATATTCGTTCCAATCGCCAGAAATAGTGAAATCAATAAATATGACACTGAGATAAAGAAATTCTTTGTGTTTGAAGATTTTATACTTCGGTAAAGGAATACAATGCCAAAAATGAGAATTACAATGAATCCGTAAAAAAGTATTTGAGGATGAGCTGCTGAAATTTCTATCGAAAGAAAAATTGCAGTTAGAACAGCACCCCAAAGCTTATTTTTTACAAATGTGAAGTAAATTGACCCTATTAGTGGTGGCAGGTAAGCTAAAGCCCACAACTTGGTGATGTGGCCTGCCCCAATCAGAATGAAATTATGACTGGCAAATGAGTATAATAAAGCACCGAAAATACTGACCCAAGGATTAACTCCAAATAGAATAAGACAGAGGAAAGAGCCTAGAAATGAAATAATTATTAATGTGGCAGGATAAGCTCCAATAGTTTCAATTTTTCTGATTGTCTGGGTGATATTTTCTTTGTATGAACCCCAAAAAGTAACTGTTGGCATTCCTCCAAACATAGAGTTACTCCACGTTGCAATTTTGCCTGTATTTTTAAGAAAATCTATTGATTCTTTTTGAGCACCCACAGCTGTGGATCGGTCGTGTTCGCTAAGTCTTTTGCCATTAAGAACCGGACTGAAATATAGATAGCTAACCGCAAATGCAATAATTACTGCAATTATAAATGGAAGATTTTTCTTCATCAGGTTTTTATTTTTTATTTTCGCGGGGTAAAATTAAAAATTTAATCTGGCATATTTTGGGAATTGTAGCTAAACAAACAATAAAAGGTTCAGTTTGGTCTTATTTAGG
>CAZRXT010000085.1:0-8828 GCA_964604035.1 uncultured Prolixibacteraceae bacterium
TTCTGTAAATGTTGATGATGATGGCAATGGCAACGGCCGATTCGGCAGCAGCAACAGCAATCACAATCATGGCAAAAAAGTGACCCTCAAATGCCTGTGGATGTAGGTATTTGTTGAATGCCACGAAATTGATGTTTACTGAATTCAGGATCAACTCAACCGACATGAGCATGGTAACCAAGTTGCGGCGGGTAAGAAAACCATAAATCCCGATGAAAAACATCAGTGTGCTTACGATAAGTACATAGCTAAGTGGTATACTCTGTATCATAGTGTTGAATCGTTATTTGTATTATCGCTGAGTTCAGTATTTATAGGGAGTTTCTCTTTTTTTGCTAATACGATGGCTCCAATTAAAGCGGCCAATAGCAAAATTGAAACTACTTCAAATGGAAGGGCAAAACCTTCGCGTTCATAAGATACCAGAGCAAGTCCAATGTCGTGGATATTCGAACTGGCCTGTGCTGTTCCCGCTGTTGCATTGTCTACAACCAACGTTGCTGAATCGGCAGCTTGAATGCTAGAATCGGCTATTGATGCCGGGCTAGGTTTGAAATCAAAGGCGAGTACAACCATTAAAACAAGTAACGCACCGGCAACAGCTGCAAGCGACGAGAGTATTTTCTGTTTTAATGGAGCCATAACAGCTCGTTCGCTAATCTGACTGGTGAGCAGAATCGAGAAAATGATTAGCACTACAATACCACCGGCATAAACTGTTAACTGTACCGCTGCCAGAAAATTGTAGCCCATCATGAAATACAACACTGCTGTTGCAATCAATACGAACATCAGGTAAACGGCCGACCGCAAAATCCTCCTGCTGGTAACACTCATTACCGCAAAAATCAGGATGATAGCAGAAACCACGAAAAACGATATTTGATCTAGCATATCTTAAAAGTTCAAAGTCATTAGTGAAATTGCTAAGGTTAAAGTAGCCCTCGTTTTTTTCTAACGCCTTATTTATTATTCATTTATTTCTTTTAAAGTTGATTTTCTTGCAGGTGATTATTCCTGTTTTTCAACTTTTTCTTTTATTACTTTTTCTTCTATTTTCGATCCGGGCAGGTTTAAAACTTTATTCAGATCGGAACGGTTCCATACCGCATGTTCAAAATTCTGCCCCATAAAAATTGCATCCGAAGGGCAGGCTTTTACGCAAAGATTGCAAAGGGTACACATTCCCAAATGGTAAATGTATTGGTCGAGTACTTTTTTCTTTTTGCCGTCTTCGGTGGTAATCATTTTTGAAATTACCTCAATTGAACCGTTCGGACAGTTGATTTCGCAAATTCCGCAGGCAGTACACTTGTGCTCGTTATTCGCATTGTGTGGCATTATTACTTCGCCTCGAAAACGGTCGAACATTACCAGCTCTTTACGATTTTCGGGATACTCTTGGGTTTTATATTTCCAGAAAGTGGCAAAATATTTTCCTGTTACACCCATTCCTGCAAGTAGAGACCCAATCCCTTTAAATATCGAAGCTATATAATTGATTATTGATTTCATTGTATATTCTCCTCGCAATTTAAAAATGGAATTTGGTTAGTACAATAACAGTCATAAGTATGATGTTGAACATGTTGATCGGCAACAGATATTTCCATTCAAGTGTAAGTATCTGATCAATTCTTAACCTTGGGAACGACCATTTAAACCACATAATGAGGATAACAATGGCAAATGATTTCAGGAAAAACCAAACAATAGGGGGAATTAAATCCATTACATTGTTGAAAGCATCGAACCCCGGGAAATGTAAAGGCATCCATCCTCCAAAAAATACGGTTGCAGCTACTGCCGAGATAATGAACATATTTACAAATTCGCCTACATAGAAAAGCCCAAATTTGATACCCGAATATTCGGTGTGGAAACCGGCTGTAAGTTCTGATTCGGCTTCGGCCAAGTCAAAAGGTCCACGGTTAGTTTCGGCTGTTCCTGCTATGATGAATACTACAAATGCGATGAATGCCGGTATGTGGCCTTTAAAAATAAACCACAAATCGCGCTGACCTTCAACAATTCCTGAAAATTGCATAGTTCCTGCCATAATTACCATGGTTATAAGCGACATCGATATCGATAGCTCATAGCTTATAATTTGAGCACCACTGCGGATACCTCCAATTAACGAATATTTGTTGTTGCTCGACCATCCTGCAAGTAGGATACCAATTACGCTTATCGACGAAATTGCTGAGAGGTAAAATACGCCAATGTCGAAATCAAGTCCTTGCAAACCTGGGGCAAATGGTAAGGCTGCCATGGTTAAAAACATACAAACGATAATGATGTATGGTGCCAGATTGTAGAGAAACCTATCTACGTTTCGAGGAGTGATAAGCTCTTTCATCATCATTTTAATAAAGTCGGCTACAGTCTGGATCAACCCCCATGGTCCAACCCTGTTAGGGCCAATGCGTTGTTGAAAAGCAGCACAAACTTTACGTTCGACATAAATCAGGAACAAACCCAATAGCGCAACAATTGTCAGATAAATTACCCCAACAAGTAACCATTCTAAGGTTGTAGCCCAACCTGTCGACATGTTTTCGAAGAACCAAAGGTGCAAGTTGTGGGTGAAGTTTGTAAAGTCGTATAAATTGAATCCCATTTTATCTTAATTAATTGAATGGTCAGTTTCAGTATTTAATTGAATTAACGGTCAATGTCGGGTATTACCAAATCGAGAGACCCCATTATGGCAATTAAGTCGGCAATTTTGTATCCTTTAACCATGCTGTTCAGTGCAAATAGGTTTGAGAATCCAGGAGAACGGAACTTAACACGGTAAGGATTTTTCTTTCCGTCGCTTACAATGAACACGCCAAAGTCGCCCTTTGATGTCTCAACTCGCTGGTAATATTCACCTTCGGGCAGTTTCACAACTCCTTTCAGCTTCACTGCATAGTCACCTTCGGGAATGTTGTCGATCAACTGCTCTATGATGTTTAGCGATTCGTACATTTCGAGAATTCTGCAATAATAGCGGGCAAAAGTGTCGCCTTCAGTAGCAAGAATTTCGTTGAATTTCACAAAAGGATAGGCGCTATAAGGATGATGTTTCCTGACGTCGCACGAGAAACCCGAAGCGCGACCCGATGGCCCGGTTACGCCGTAAGCAATGGCATCTTCAACGGTGAGAAATCCATTGTTTTTTGTTCGTTCGGTAAAAATGATATTTCCCGAAAGGAGACGATCGTATTCAGGTAATATTTTCCGAAAATATTTGATGAAATCTTTTACCCGTTTCTGGAAGTTGGGATGAATATCAAACATCACACCACCAGGCGTGTTATAGTTTAAAGTAATGCGGGCGCCAAAAGTCTCTTCAAAAATATCGAGAATCATTTCACGGTCGCGCATTCCATAGAAAAGAGCAGTTTGCGCGCCCATATCCATACCGTATGCGCTCCACCAAAGTTGGTGCGACGAAATCCGCATCAGCTCATCCATGATAGTGCGGATGTATTTAACGCGGTCGGGGACTTCAACTTGCAGTGCATTTTCGACACAAAGGCAAACGGCTTCGTTGTTCATGTGTGCCGAGAGGTAGTCCATGCGGTCGGTGAGGTGAATAATCTGGTTGTAAGCCAACGATTCGCACATCTTTTCAATGCCACTATGAATGTAACCAATGTAGGGTTTAACATTCAAAACTTTCTCTCCTTCAAGTGTCACCAATAACCGAAGAACCCCGTGGGTCGACGGATGTTGAGGCCCCATATTTACCGAGTATTCGTCGGTTTCAAGGTTGTCGGAGTTAATTAATATCTCTTTTATTTCTGACATAATGCTAACGTTGAATGATTCTTACTTCGTCGACATAATCTTTGCGGAGAGGAAATCCCCATCCATCTTCAAGAAAGAGCCTGCGCAAATCGGTGTGGTTATTAAATTTCACCCCAAGTAAGTCGTATACTTCACGCTCGTGGTATTTGGCTGTTTGCCAAACTTCAGTAAGTGTGTCGATTGCGGGTTCTATACGGTCGGCTGTTTTTACTTTCAGCACCATAGTGTGGCGGAATTTTGTCGATTCGATGTGGTAGATTATTCCAAAGCAATCGGGGTAATCAACTCCGGTTAGGCAAATCAAGTAATCGAACTGAGTTTCGGTCGACTTTTTTAGTTTGCTTGCTGTTTCGAAAAGAACTGTCGGATTAACAGTCATTTCTATGTATTGTGGCCCTTCGGTGATGGTTGCTTCAGGAAAGTTTTGATCGAGATATATTTTTAAATCTTCGTTTGTCATTTCACTTTACTTAAACGATGAGGAAAACTGATTCGATATTTATTTTTGATCAAAAACTGGCTTTACGTCAACCAGTTTCACATTTTTGAAATTCTTCTCGCGCATAATTTTCTTTTGGAGCTGCATCATTCCATAAATCAAAGCTTCTGGACGTGGTGGGCATCCAGGAACATACACATCAACAGGAATTATGTGGTCGGCACCCTTTACAATCGAATATGAATTATAGAAGAATGGACCTCCTGAAACAGCACAAGCGCCCATGGCAATTACATATTTTGGCTCGGCCATTTGGTCGTAAAGTCGTTTAAGAACAGGTGCCATTTTGTAATTTATTGAGCCGGCTATTATAATTAAGTCGGCCTGACGGGCAGAATTACGTGTTACTTCAAAGCCAAACCTCGAGTAGTCGTGGCGCGATGCACCAGAGGCCATCAGCTCCATTGCACAACAGCGGGTGCCAAAGTTAAGTGGCCATATCGAGTTCGACCTTCCCCAGTTTACAATGGCATCGAGCGAGGTTAGTATAATATTACCGCCACCATATTTTGCAATTACAGGATAATCGTTGTCCTTGATATTGCTTTTATTCATTACTCCCATTTCAAAGCGTGTTTTTTCCAAGCATATAATAAACCCAATCCCAGTATTGCAAAGAATATTAGGATTTCAACAAATCCGGTCATTCCAACTTCGCGCATTACAATTGCCCAAGGGAAAATAAAAATTGTTTCCACATCAAAAACGAGGAAGATGATAGCAAATAGGTAATACCCTACGGTGTATTGAAGCCACGAACCTCCAACAGATTCGATGCCGCATTCGTAAGGTTCAAATTTTGCAGGGTTGGACGATCGGGGTGGTACATAACTCGAAAACAGAAGGGCAATCCCGACAAGGGAGATTCCTGTTAAGAAGAAAAGTAAAATAGCACTACTTTCCATATTGTAATTTTATGATTTTCAATTACTATAAGTTCGTAAATTTTCGGATTTGAGAAAAATTCCGAAAAAATTTGCGCAAATGTATGTATAAATTCTGTTCGCTATTCTCGAAATAGTGATAATTTTTTTTTTGATCTTTTTCATGACATTATTTTGAAAAAATAACCTGATTTATGTCATTTTAATAGATGTATTTAGATATTAGTGATCAGAATGTCAATTTTATTTTTATGATTGATGATTAAAATAAATTTCGATATTCGCTTAATATCAAATATGTTTTTCGGCATGGTATGAAGAGCGAACAAGTGGTGCGCTCTCTACATTTTTGAATCCTTTTTCTAAACCTGCGAGTCTATATTTTTCAAAAATGTCAGGGTGAATATATTCTTCAACAGATAAGTGCGAAGCTGTTGGTTGAAGATATTGCCCAATTGTAAAAACGGAGCATCCCACCGAAAGCAGGTCATCCATAGTTTCAATAACTTCGTCAAAAGTCTCGCCAATCCCAACCATTATCCCGCTTTTGGCTGTAATACCCGAATCGGCAATTGTTTTTATAACCTGTAAGCTGATGTCATATTTTGCGCGACTTCGAACCTGGGGTGTTAGTCGCTTTACTGTTTCCAAATTGTGAGAAATGATATTGGGCTTAGCATCAATAACTTTCTGTATCAATTGTCTGTCTCCATCAAAATCGGGAATGAGAACTTCCATCGTAACATTTGGTGTTAGCTTCTTGATTTCGATGATTGTTCGAGCCCAATGTTCGGCTCCTTTATCTTCGAGGTCGTCTCGATCGACAGAAGTTAAAACAGCATGTTTGAGCCCCATAAGTTGAATCGATTTTGCAACATTTGTAGGTTCTTTGGGGTCGATAGGCGAAGGTTTGCCTGTTTTTGTTGCACAAAACTTACAACTGCGTGTACAAATATCGCCAAGTATCATAAGTGTCGCGGTCCCCGCAGCCCAGCATTCGCCCATGTTTGGGCATTTGCCACTGGTGCAAATAGTATGCAGGTTGTAGCGTTGAACTATACTTTTCACTTGAGTGAAATTGGTTCCCTTTGGGAGTTTTATCTTGAGCCAATCGGGCTTACGTTGAAACGAGTTTTCCATTCTGTAATTGAAAATTGAGCGGGTGTCAAAAGTAGATATTTTGCATCAATACAAATAATCACAATAAAGAGTCTTGTCTGTTCTTTTTTAATAAAAGTTGACATTAAACATTTTTTAGAGGTTTGATGTTTTGCTATTTTTGCTTTCTTGATATTATATATATTGTATTTTAAATATTCTGAATATGAGAAACTTACTTTTATTAGTTATTCTTTTCTTTTCGCCAACATTAAGTTTGTTGGCATGTACAAATTTTTTAATTTCGAAAGGAGCAACAACCGATGGTTCAACAATGATAACTTATGCTGCTGATTCGCACACACTTTATGGCGAACTATATTATACTCCGGCTGCTGATCATGTTAAAGATTCAATGCTCGACATATATGAATGGGACACAGGTAAATTTCTGGGGAAAATAAAGCAAATGCGGCACACCTTTAGTGTAGTTGGAAACATGAACGAACATCAGGTGGCAATTGGCGAAACTACTTTTGGAGGGCGCAAAGAATTGCAAACTCAATCGAAAGCCATTGTCGACTACGGCAGTTTGATGTACATAGCTTTGCAACGTGCAAAAACTGCTCGCGAAGCGATTGAGGTAATGACCGATTTGGTTGAAGAATATGGCTATTATAGCAGTGGAGAATCGTTCTCTATTTCCGATTCAAAAGAAGTTTGGATTATGGAAATGATTGGAAAAGGTGAGTTTGAAAAGGGTGCTGTTTGGGTTGCTCTTAAGGTACCCGACGGTTACATTTGCGGACATGCCAATCAGGCTCGCATTACAACTTTTCCTCTAAACGATTCTGAAAATTGCCTTTATTCTAAAGATGTTATTTCATTTGCTCACGAACGCGGATGGTTTAGTGGGTTGAATAAAGATTTTAGTTTTTCAGATGTTTATGCCCCAGTTGACTTTAGTGCAGCTCGGTTTAGCGATGCCCGGGTTTGGGCTGGGTTCAATAAAGTTTCGAAAGGAATGGAAGCTTATACCGATTATGTAAAGGGTATTATTACACACGACGCAAACGGCTTTGCTTCAAACAGAATGCCGTTGTGGGTGAAACCTGACACTCTTTTAAGTGTTGCCGATGTTATGGGAATGATGCGCGATCATTACGAAGGTACGCCCCTTGATATGACAAAAGATTTGGGCGCTGGCCCTTATGGATTGCCTTACAGGTGGAGACCATTAGATTGGATGGTCGATTCGGTTACATACGTTAACGAACGAGCAATTTCGACACAGCAAACGGGGTTCTCTTTTGTTGCCCAGAGCCGCTCGTTTTTGCCCGATCCAATTGGCGGTATTCTCTGGTTTGGTGTCGACGATACTTACAGTACTTGCTATGTGCCAATGTATTGTGGCATAACAAAAGTGCCTCATTCTTTTTCGGTTGGCAATGGCGATATGCTAACTTATTCCGAAACCTCTGCTTTTTGGGCATTTAACATGGTTTCGAACCTTACATATCTTCGTTACGATAGCATGATTAAAGATGTGGTGAAAGTACAGGCGGAACTCGAAAATAAGTTTATTAAAATGGTGCCGTCTGTCGACCAAGCCGCTGTTAATCTTTGGAATAGCGGAAATAAGCAAATGGCACGCGAGTTTATTACAGATTATTCGGTTAGTGCAGGGAATAATACAGTTCTGCGATGGAAAGAACTTTCGAACTACCTTCTTGTAAAATATAAGGATGGCAATATAATGAAAGAAAAAGATGGTGCCTTTGAACGCACAGACACTGGAGTTGCTGAATTTCCCGATCAACCGGGTTATCCTCAAGAGTGGTATCGAAGCATTGTTAAACAAACCGGAACAAAGTTGAAATTTATAGGAGAAAGTGCCCACTAAATATATAATCAACCTGAAACTTAAATATTTTGATTGAACCTTTTGGTATTAAGAAAAAATATCTATTTTTGCGGCGCTTAATAAGCAGACGTAATCTCTTACCAATCAGAATACAATAGGTAATATTGCGGTTTAACCCATTAAAGACTTAAGAAAATGGATGCAATAAAAATTGTACAGAATGCATTTGCTCAGGAAGATAAGAAAGAACTTCCTAAGTTTGGTGCCGGTGACACAGTAACTGTTCACTATAAAATTAAAGAAGGAAATAAAGAACGTATTCAGAATTTCCGTGGTGTTGTTCTTCAGGTTAAAGGTACAGGCGATACAAAAACCTTTACTGTGCGTAAAATGTCAGGAAACATTGGTGTTGAACGTATTTTCCCATTGAATTCACCATCAATTGACCTTATTGAAGTTAATAAAGTTGGTAAAGTTCGTCAAGCTCGTATTTTCTATTTCCGCGATTTGACTGGTAAAAAAGCTCGTATCAAAGAAAAAAGAGTTCTTTAAGAATTCGCTTTCTAACAATATAAAGGTTGTTTCCGATTGCGGAAGCAACCTTTTTTATTTTAAATTGTCTCTGTTTTGATCTTTCGTTGATCAAAGACTGCATAAAAAGAGTTAAAAGTTAATTTTTATT
>CAZRXT010000086.1:0-8790 GCA_964604035.1 uncultured Prolixibacteraceae bacterium
AATTCCTACAATTCGATAGGTAATGGTTGAGCTTCCTCTTTTTTCGGTTTCATCGTCGACGCCTACCATTAGTTTTATTTTGGCTACATCGCTGCTTGTGTGGTACCATATTTCGGCAAGACCATGTGTTCCAAGGCCTTTTTCATACACAGTACCTGCCACCTTTAATGGGTTGCGATCAACAGAACGGTTTGTCATTAGCGAGTTCCAATCTTGAAAAGTAATGTATGGCTTTAATTCGGTTAGCGACATTTGGCTACCGTCTTTCTTCACCAACACAGGTTCTAACACATCGGTATGATCCCAGTCGTTTGATTTATCGGGATCGGTAATTAAAATACCAAAGGATGAGAATCCGTCAATAGAGACATCGCAAGCCACTGGTTTGTCGCCAAACTTGATAACCGGACTCTCGTACAATATTTCACCAACATTATAGGTGCGAGAAACCGAAAGCGATGCATTTTCGCCTTTCTTGTACGTTTTGGCTTTTACTACAGTATTCTTTGAAATTTGAATTGGCTCTTTGTATAATGCCGACGACTCGTTGGGTTCGGTACCATCAAGCGTATAACGGATTTCAGCACCTTCAACCGAAGCTATCATTTCGATTTTCTTTCCATCTTTGTAAATCATACGTTCGTTAGGAAGTATGGTTGGCGATGCCAAAAATGGAGATTCAGACATACCTGCCGTCAAATCGGTTGCTTTGTTTACTAGACTAATGCGATAGGTGTAAGCAACATCTTTCAACTTCAAAACATAGGCTGGTAACACGCCCGGGCCGCAACTTGCACCACCCATTCCATCTTGCTGTGCATCAATTGAGAAGTAAACTTCGTCGCGTTTCACAATTTCGGTAAAGCTTTTCTTGTCCAAGTCGTTATCGCCAAAATGGATAGCCGTGGTTTCGAGGTAAGGAAAGCCATATACGGCAATTCCAATGCCATCGTTGTTGGTAAGCGATGCCCAGCGAATACCGGTTTTGTTGCCTGTGTGCTGTGGGCGCGAGTATGGGAAATACTGCTCGGTTACAGTTGAAGAATATTCACCAACCATAGCGGCATTGTTCCTGTCGGAATAGTTTTCCCATGGGCCGTGGCCGTAGAATTTGTAGTTTTCGAATTCAGCAGGTAACACCATTTGCATACCAATGCGGGCAAGCTCTTTGTTCGAAATATCGGATGGGGTGATAATGAACTCAAAACCTGAGCGCACAAACACATCGCCATTGGGATAGACGCTGTACAACACCTTATTGTCGAGGATGTGTGGAGTTTGGTCGCTGTAAACTTTGGTCACAACATCGACATTGTAAAAATCTTTTTCTTTCTTAACCTTGATCTCTTTTACTTCGTATTTGAGCTGGTTGAACCCGGCCTTGCGCCAATAAACAGCAGGCGCAGTTCTACCCCACCACATTTCGTCGTTGTCGCTCGGAGCGCGGTAAAGTACTGGTTTTGGTCCCTGTTTAATAATTTCTTTTCCCTGATTTTTGATTGAAGAAATTGAACCTGATTTTTTATCAAAACCAATACTGAAATTAGTTCCCGAGAATTTGATTTCATCAGCTGTTTCGTTCATTGTGAACGAATTATCGGCTTTGGCTATATAAGGTTTTGATTCAACTTTGTAAGGCAACGCAAGCTGTTCCCAAGCTACAAGATGTCCTTTTTCGGCCCAAGATGTTGCGGCTGAAAGTTTAAAGGTAAGATTGATGAAATACTCGCTTTGGCTTTTCAACGCAGGCTTTGTAAACGGTATGCTGATTTCTTTTTCTTTGCCTGGAGCTAAATCAATCTTTCCAATTACACCTTTTTGAATTTGCTTACCGTTTTCAATCAGTTCCCATTCGCATTCAAGAATGTTCAAATTTGAAAATTCGTAGCGGTTCAGGATTTTTACTTTTCCTGTGTTCAAATCGGTTAAAGATGCCTTTAACGGCTGTATAATATATTTGTATTCAATTAATTCGGGTTGAATTTGCCTGTCAGCATTCACCATTCCATCAAAGCCAACATACTGTTCCGAGCGTTTATCATTCAAATCGCCACTATTGGCAATGTAGGTGTTCCCGTTTTTATCTTTTGCCAAGAAACCTTGGTCAACCCAGTCCCAAACATATCCTCCTTGTGCGCGAGGCAGAGTATATGCTGGTTCCCAGTATTCTTTTAAATTCCCGCAGCTGTTACCCATTCCGTGCGCATATTCGCACATAATAACAGGACGATTATCGTTCCTTGCATCGGCGGCATAGCCTTCAACAGTTGGGTACATAGGGCCAATAATATCGATAGAAGCATCGCGGCCAGCAGGGTTGTAATGAACAGGACGGGTAGGTTCGTTTTTGTGAATCCATTCGGATAGTTTCACATGGTTTTGTCCAAAGCCAGTTTCGTTACCTAGCGACCAATAAATAATTGACGCGTGGTTTTTGTAAGGTTCAACATTGCCGGCATTACGATCCTGAAACGCATCGTGCCAAGTTGAATCTTGCGCAAAACGGCTCCAGAACTGGTGCGATTCGATGTTGGCCTCGGCGCAAAGGTATATACCGTATTCGTCGCACAACTGGTACCACAGAGGAGTGTTGGTGTAGTGACAAGTGCGTACTGCGTTGATATTGTTCTGTTTCATCAGTTTAATATCCTGAATCATAGACTCGCGTGTGATGTACCTTCCCGATACAGGGTCGTGTTCGTGGCGGTTAACCCCACGGATGAGGATACGCTGGCCGTTCACTTTCAATACTCCTTCTTTCCACTCCACTTCGCGGAAACCAACTTGCGATGATAGGTATTCAACAGGAGTTCCTTTGCTATCTTTCAACGTGATTGAAAGCGTATATAGATTTGGCGTTTCCGCAGTCCATTTAAGCGGATTGAGTATTTTTTTCGAGAGTTTCAAGCGGCCTTGGTTTAGGTCGCTTACTTTGATTTTTGAAGTAACATCTTTAAGAACTTCTTTGCCAAATTGATCGATAAGAACAACATCGGCAAGGTATTCTTCATTATTTTTTGCACCGTTGAAGGCTTTTAATTTAAGTGAAAGGCTCAAATCGGCATCGGTATATTTTTCATCGAGGTCGGTAACAAGGGTATAATCGGCTACGGCAACCTTTGGAACAGAATAAAGATAAACATCCCTGAAAATACCGCTCAAACGCCAGAAGTCTTGATCTTCCAAATAGCTACCATCGCTGAAGCGGTACACCTGAACAGCCAGCACGTTTTCGCCTGGTTTCAGGTATTTGGCAACATCGAATTCGGCAGGGCAATAGCTGTTTTCACTGAAACCAACTTTTTGTCCGTTAATCCACAGGTAAAAAGCAGCTTCAACGCCATCAAAATTCAAGAATACCTGACGGCCATCCCAAGCTGTTGGAACTGTAAATGTTGTACGGTACGAAGCAACAGGGTTAAAATCGTCGCCTACTTTTGGAGGATTCTGGGTATTGAACGGGTGAACCACATTCACGAAGATAAATTCGCCAAAACCAGCATTTTCAAGACTGTAAGGAACTTTGACATCTTTCCATCCTGCGGTAGAATAGTCCGTTTTATAAAAATCGGCAGGAGCTTCTGACGGTTTAGTCACATAGTTGATTTTCCACGTGCCGTTTAGCGATTTATAAAATGAAGATTGTGTGTAATCCATTTTCAGCGAGCTTTTTAAATCGGCGTAAGGCACTACATTCACGTGGTAGTATTCCTTATTTATCCCAAACACCTGCTGATTTTCCCAATCGTTAAGTTCACTGCTTTGGATGCTTTGACCAAAAGAATTCAGAACTAAAACTAACATTACAATAAAAGGAAAAATAAATTTGCTCATTTTCAAGTATTTATAATTTGTTTTTAATGCTAAATGGTAAGTAATAATTATTGGTATCTCCGTCTGTATCATATCACTGTGTGTGATATATTCACTCATGTCTTGTTAGGAAATATTATTCAGTATAAAAATAGAGATGTAGTATTTGTCTATTTTTAAAAATTAGATAAATATGTTTTGAATATAGATAATATTGATCCGGCTCAAAAAAATAGATTTTTGAGCCGGATATCAATTGATGTACATTGATCATTAGAATTACTTAACAGGGCTAATACGGTACAGACCTGCGCCATGCATTGGAAATTCACGACTGAACTCCTTCTTGAACACACCCATATCTTTATGGCTCCACAGATCAACGACTTTGGCTTTGCCTTTAATGCCAATGGTTTTGAAATCGACCTTTACTTCGCTTACTTCAGGAAAATTCATAACACCCTTATCAACAAGAACTCCAAAAACCACAGAACCAGTTTCTTTAAGAACAACACCTTTGGCTGTAAACGTTTCGTAGCCTTCTGGTAAATCATAAATAATTACAGATTTTGCGTGTGCTCCAATTCCATTTACTGTTTTACCATCAACAATTAAAGGCTGTCCATCGCAAGCTTTGTTAACATTGGCATTACCCCAGCCCGAAGTTGCATTAATCCATTTCAGATCAGTCAGTTTAAGATCACCCTTAGGTCCATGCAAAACAGGATCGACCCAAGCCACGTGGTCCCAATCGAAACCATTTCCACCATCGTTAACAAACAGCACAAGCTTTTTCCCGTCTTTTACTGAAACACTGATTTCCTGCGAACTACCGTTGCCTGCAATTACAGGACTGGCATAGTTAGCATTCGAAAAATCGATATTGTCGCCCTTGCTTTGGGCATTAAACAGTGCAACGTATTTGTCGTTGCTATTAGGAACATCAGCTGTCCAAACAATCAGGTTCTTATTGTTGTAAACCTGACGGTTGTTCGTACTTTCCTGATTTACTTTCAGCATTTCGGGGTTGGTGAGCATCTCTTTGGTAAAATCGTCGAGCCGGGTCATGTCGCCCCCAAAAATGAGCGGCGAACGGCCTATTGCCCACAAACTCATGAGCGTGTATTGCTCGTCTTTGGTAAATTTTGTTGGGCGGTTGAAGTCGATTATCCCGATTGGTAACATATCGGCATCGGGAAAATGGCCGGGACCTCGGAAAGGCGTCCATACATCGAGCCTTTCGAACATTGCATAAAGCAAACCCCAGTTGTCCCAAAAATCGTCGGTAATACGCCACATGTTAGCGTGGTTCATAACGTGTTCTCCAGCTTTAACAGGTGTTGCACCAGGCGATAAACTCAATAAAATGGGGCGACCTGTTTTGTCTATGGCTTTTCTTAATGCTTCAATTTCTGCTTGTTGAACCTTGTCGTAAGGGCGCGAAATGTCATCACACTTTATGTAATCGACACCCCAGTCGGCATACATCTGAACTATTGAATTATAGTAGGCTTGCCCCTCTGGTTTTGTAGCATCTACACCATACATATCCGGATTCCAAGGACATGTTGAACTTTTAATGGCGATATCCTGTGCCTTAACGTTTGTGCCAAACACTGGTGTATTCTTTTCAACAGCTTGTTTTGGTATACCCCGCATGATATGAATGCCAAATTTCAACCCTTTTGAATGCACATAGTCGGCAAGCGGTTTGAACCCTTTGCCATCGGCAGCCGACGGGAATTTTTTCAAACCGGGAGTCAAACGGCCATACTCGTCCATAGTGAGAATTGAATTCGGGTTATAAGCATGACTCTTAGCTTCAGGCTCGTACCACTGAATATCAACAGTTAGGTATTTATACCCGCTTGGAAGAAGATGAACGGCCATTGCATCGGCTTGTTCCTTAACTTGCTGTTCGGTAACTGTTGTTCCAAAAATATCCCAACTATTCCAGCCTAGCGGAGGTGTAGGTGTAAATTGCCAGTACGAAGGCGTATTTTGAGCTTTAACTACACCAAAAGACGAGATCATTAACAAAGCAAAAATGCCTATGTGCTTAAATTTCATAATTGTATTGTTTAGTTAATTATGCAGAATGATCATTTTACTGAAAATGAGCATTCTAATTTACACTTATTTCTCTAAAAAATAAGCTACCAACAACTTTGAATCAAGGGAATCGCTTTACCAGATAAATTTCTTATAACGTAAAAAAATCTGATGAAGCGATTTCCTTGAACACTAATGACCTTAATTGTTTTGTATTATGATTTTTCTATTTTGAATTTCTTTATCGTTACTGATTTTCAATATATATGAACCATCAGGAATGCTTAATGGAATCTCCAATTCTACATTATAATCAACATCTTTTCTTACAACGGTAGAACCAAGCATATCAATTATCTCAATTTTATTATACGAGAAATCTGATGACCTAATGGTCAGTTTATTTGATATCGGATTAGGGAAAATGGTAATATTATCAACCTTAAGATCCTTTACATCTGTAAAATCCTTCTGAATACGGAAATAGTTAATATTGAAACCACCACTTGTTGCAACCATTTTAAGGTAGTGTTTTCCTTGCCCAATTTTTATTGTTTTAATTACCGATTGCCAAACCTGCCAGCCTCCGGTGTTAGGAACAACAAGCTGACCCATTTTAATATTATCAATATAATAACCAATTTGAGCTCCTGTGGATTGTGCGGCCAACCTGAAAGATATTTCAAAATTGGTTTCTGAAGTGTTGTTTTCGATTGCATATTCAAACCAATCGCCTGTTTCGATCCAACCTACGTTCAAACCACCACCAACATCACTGGTATTTTCTTTGTCGGTGCCAAATTGCAAAGTATAGTCTTCAGCTTCAATTTTTCCGGGTAAAGCCGACCAAGTAGGCATACTCAATGGGTTTTCGATAACGAAATTGCTGAAAGGTTCTAACGCACCTTTGTCTGATGCAGCAACATCACCAGTGGTGTAACTTACCTTGATGCTATCGCCATAATGCAAATTGTTTTTCAGCGTAAATTTGATTGAATTCTTTTGAACATTGAATTCTTTAAACGAAACTGCTTCTCCATTAACGTTGAAAACAAGCTGACTCAACTGTTTGTCTGTCAACACCATTGTTTTCGAAAATTCGAGGGCAATTATGTACGAATTTGAATCCAACGCTCCCTTTACAATTTGGACAGGCAACCCTATTGATTTGTTTGCAACCGCATAATCGATAAAGTTTCGAACCAAACTACTATCGGCTGCAACAAGGTTGTTCCCTGAATAAGAAAGAGAAAGCTTGTAATCGGCAAAAACCTGGCTAGCCAGTGGGAAGGCCAAAATTGTAGAGTCGCTGTTGAAAAACGAACTTTGAAGAATAGAGATAACCGAGTCGCCATTGAATTCGGCATTCAGAACCAGGCTTGAAATATCGGAAGGAAGTTGCATCTTTTTATTAAACACCATCTTGAGTGTATCGCCATTTTCGGTAACAGCAAGCTCAACCATTCTTGGAGAAGCACCAACAAGTAAGTTTTCGACCAATTTATTATCAAACCCAGCCAATTTCTTCTCGTAGGTAGAAAGAACATTACCACCAGTATATGAAACGCTTACTTCGTTGCTATTCAAAACACTGTCGGCCAAATTGATTACCAACATATTCGAATCGGCTAAAACAACGCTGTCGATTGCCACAAGCTGACTATCGATTTTTACAGTAAAACCACTAAAGTTATCTGAAGCTTTGATTGGCAGACTAAAAGTCACCTGTACCTGTTTAGGGTTTTCGTTGGTTACCGAAGCCGTAACAAATTTAGATACACCATAACTTAACGAATATTTCTTGCAGAAGTCCCAAATTTCCTGACTTGTATTCACCCCGTTTCCATCGTTTGAATGCCAGTGACCCTTACCATTCAGGCTTAACAAAACAATTTCAACAGAATCGGTACCAGGTCCCCAGTAAGATTTTGAATCGCTGGTAGTTTTACCAACAGGATAAGGTTTGGTTATAACAGCTGGTGTTTGGCAGTTATTTCTTTTGACCCAAGCATTTAAACAAGTAGAAACGCCACTATATGCAACTACATCGTCGGCAGTTCCGTGTGTGTGTATAATTGGGATTGGTCTCGAACTTTTGGTATTTGGACCGCCCATCAGGTAGCCACTAACAGGCGCAAATGCAGCTATTTTGTCGGCTATCTTAGTGGCTGCATGGTAGGTCATCATTCCCCCCATTGAAAAGCCAGATAGGTAAACCCTGTCACGGTCAATACCATACCGTTTAACCATCTCTTCGATAATGGCCAAGATGAAATCAGTATCGCTTGTTCCTGAAATATCCCACGAGTTATTTATTCCACCTGGATAAACCACCACAAAATTATTTTCCTTTGCTATCAACTCCCATTTGGTTTGGTTTTGCTGATAGGCAATATCTTGGTTCATTCCGTGCAACGAAAGAAGAAGCGGACGATTGGGTTCAATGCCCGACGGTGCATAGACAAGCATTTTACGGGTGGTTGTTCCAACCTTAAAATCTTCAATTTGAGCCATCGAATTGAAGGTTAGTATAAAAACAAAGAAAACTGTAATCAGAATTCTTAAATTATTGATTTTATTTTTCATAAATAGATATATAAAATAGTTGATTATCGATTTTAATTTAACATCACTAACGACTCCAGATTGATCTTAAATATGATTTTCTGTCAGCTGTAGAGATCGAGTCTATTCTCGTTTCTTTAAGATTAAAGACTCTCAAAAGCCTAGCTCGTTTAATCAGTAAAAAATTATTTCAATAAAATTTGTTTCATTTTATTACTTAAAAATTTTTGCTGAATTAATTGTTCCATCAGACATGAGCTTCTGCACAATAAATAAACCTTTTAGCTGATCGATGTTAGATACCCTTTGGCCAGTAATTGAATAATATTGTGTTGAAACTACAGTTGCATTAGGGTTGCG
>CAZRXT010000087.1:0-5747 GCA_964604035.1 uncultured Prolixibacteraceae bacterium
CCATTTCGTTGGGTTGCCCTGCTTTTATTGGTTGTTCTATAGAGTGAACGTTCAATTTTGCGAGTTCGGCAAGTACTTTTTCAGCTTGTTGTGGGGTATACGCTCCGTTTGCATCAACTCTGATGGTTAGTTCTGAAGGCGGAAATTGTTTGCGCATTTCAGCAATAATTTCGTGCTCGGTTTGCCAGTCAATTGCCCCAATTTTTAGTTTGATGCACGAGAATCCTTTTTCAAGTTTTTGCGCAATTTGCTCACGCATGTAGGTTTTATCGCCCATCCAAATGAGACCGTTTGTAGGAATTCCGGTTTTTCCTTTGGTAAATAATGATGGGAACAATATTTTTTTTCCTCCGTTTTGCAAATCGAGTAGGGCAGTTTCCAGTCCAAATTTCAGGGCGGGGAAGTCTGCTAGTTTCTGCGAAAAATCGAACGTGCCGTTATCTATTTCTTCGCAGACTTGAGATAGTTTTTCCTCAAAATCGGGTCGGTCGTCAATGCTCAACTCTTTCAGCAGCGAACATTCGCCAATACCTGTTTTTTTTCCATCGGATAGGGAAAGAAACCAACTTTCTTTTGTCAGATAAGTTCCCCGAGAAGTTCCTGCCGGACGAATAAATTGGAGCGTGTGTTTGCGGTATGAGGCTTTAACTGTCATAATATCAACCCTAAACCAAAGGCCATCGAAAACAGAAAAGTTGTAAGGGCCAAATTCCTCAATTCATTGTTGAGGTCTTCAGGTTTTTGCGACTTAAATACAACCCAAATATTCATTGCGAAAAAAGGAACTGTAACCAAAAATAGGAATTGCCAGCCCGAATAAAACTTCACAATTGAATAAACAAAGCTGATAATCAATCCAGTTGAGATAAGAGCAAGATGATAAAAGCGCGCAAATTTTGGACCGAACCTTACGGCAAGTGTTTTCTTTCCGCTTTTGGCATCGGTTTCGATATCGCGCAAGTTGTTGATATTTAAAACGCCAACGCTGAATAACCCAATTACTGATGCCGGAGCCAGAATAAACAGGTCGAGCCAGTGTGTATGAAGGTAATAAGTTCCCATTACGCCAATCAGCCCAAAAAAAATGAACACGAAAATATCGGCCAGACCTTTGTAACCATATGGTTTTTTGCCCATTGTATATTTTATTGCCGCGGCAATGGCGGCCAATCCAAGTCCAAAGAATATTGCCAACTCTTTCCACGGAAGATTATTCAGACCTAGGAAAATTAATGCGGTTCCTGAAATGCACGAAAGGATTACGAAAACGATGATCATTCGCTTAATCTCTTCTCGTGTAACCAACCCCGATGCTGTAACGCGCAATGGGCCAACACGTTCTTCGGTGTCTTTTCCCGATACCGCGTCGCCATAATCGTTGGCAAGGTTCGAAAGAATTTGTAACAAGGTGATTGTAACAATAGTGAGAAAAAAAATACTCCAACGGAAACCATCTTCAGAAAGTGCCAGAAGGCTACCCATTACAGCATTCGATAACGCAAGTGGCAGCGTTCGCAACCTGAATGCGTGAATCCAAATTTTTATTTTACTAGTCGACAAGGCTTTGGTATTTAATTGTTTATTAAATAAATGAACTAACGCCGAGGTTTGTAATTCACTTCAAAAATACCAAATCGCTTTTCGGTATGCAATTCTTTACGATAAACGTAATTCGGCAACTCGTTTCATAAAGTTACTTACCTGTTTGTAATCAACTTCATTTTGCCACTTGCCTTCTTCTTTGAAATGGCTTCCAATAATAAAAGCATCTGCAAATTCCCAATATTCTTTTATGTTGTTTACAGTAATTCCCGAGCCAATAATAACAGGTAGCAATGTTGATTGGCAGGCTGTTAGCACATCTTCTATAAGTGCAGCATTTCCGGTAGTTTTTCCGGTTATGATTATTCCATCGCTCATAAAAAACTGTGCAGCTTTAACAGTCTCTTCGAGAGAAACATCGGCGGTTATGGCATGCGAACTGTGTTTCTTTTTTACATCGGTGAAAACCAAAATGTGTTCAGCGCCAATCATTTTGCGGTATCTAAGCAGTTCTGAAGCGCAACTATTCATGTAACCTTCGTCGGCCAAGTGCCCAAAAACAAAACCTTCGGCTCTTATAAAATCCAACGATGCTGCTTGTGCTACGGCCAGAGCCTCTTTGTTTGCTCCTGCCAATATTTGTATTCCAATTGGGTTACTTGTAAGCTTTCTAAGTTCGACCGAAACCGCCGTCATTGAAGCCACAATTTCTGGACCTACTTTTTGATTAATGTATGGCACATCGTGCATATTTTCAATCAAAAATGAATCGATTCCTGTTGAAATGTAGATTTCAGCCTCTTTTTTTGCCTGTTCAACAATTTTTTGAATCGAATGTAGATTTTTGGGCGTCCCAGGTAACGCTCCAATATGAATTACCCCAATAATTGCTTTGCTTTTTATATTTATGTCGAACATATACTGTGATTTAGAATGTTCATCAATTTACGTAAAATGAGCGTTTGTTTCGCTTAAAAAAGTAAATACTATCGACTTAAAACTTTTAATAGCTTTACACCAAATAGAAATTTGCTCATTATATGAAGTCAGAATCAATAAGTGCCCTGAAAAAAGAGGTCGAGAGTTTGCCTCAGGAACTGATTGTTCAATATTGCATCAGAATGGCTAAATACAAAACAGAGAATAAGGAGTTACTTCATTATCTGCTTTTTAAGGCCTACGACCAGCAACTATTTACAAATGAGGTAAAGGAAGAAGTTAATCAGCAATTTGGTGCGCTAAATAAATCGAACTTATACTTGGCAAAAAAAACGGTTCGTAAGGCCCTGAAAACTACCCTTAAATACATTAAGTTCTCTGGAAATAAACAGACCGAATTAGATTTGCTTATCCATTTTTGCAAAAAACTGAAAGCTTCAGGACTTCCATTGTATCACGGTAAAGTGTTGGGCAATTTATATATGCGGCAAGTTGAACGGATAGAAAAAGTGCTTAGTACTCTTCACGAAGATTTGCAGTTAGATTATTCAAACGATCTTAAGTTGATAAAGTAAACTGTATTATTGTCGATTTTAAGTTGGTTCAGTGGGTGTTCTTAAGATGTTTTATGTAATCGTTTCTTTAAGATTATGCTTTTTTTCGTTCGATTTATATTGTTGAGATTTATTGTAATGTTGTGTAAGATTGATTAATATAGGTTTAATAACTTTTCGTAGTCTATTTCTAAAATTATGCTTTGGAAAGTATTATTTTTAGATGTTATTTTCTGATAGGGCTTTAATCTGTTTACGTATGAGTTACATGGTCGATTATCACATGCACACAAATTTTTCGGATGGGAATGGAAACTATCTGGATTATCTTGAATTTGCCCGTAAAAAAGATTTGGCCGAAATTGGTTTTACCGACCATATAACCCTGGCTCCGGTCGATTGGAGTGTTCGTGAAATTGACTTCCCGGTGTTGAGGCAAAATCTTCGGAATTTGTGCAACAACTTTTCCGAAGATGTTCAGGTTCGTTTTGGTCTCGAGGTTGATTATTTCCCCGAAAAGGAAGAAGAGATACGTCAATTAATTGCCTATTTTCCTGTTGATTATGTTATTGGTTCCATACATTTTATTGGCGATTGGAATTACGATTCTGACCAGTCGCTTTATGGCAAATGGCCTAACGACGATGTTTATAAAATGTACTTCGAATTGATTCAGAAGGCAGCTAAATCGGGTTTATTTGATGTAATTGGTCATTTAGATCTGATAAAGAAATTTCAGTGTTGGCCCGAAAGCGATCAAACTCCGCTATATGAAGAGACGCTCAAAATTATTAAAGAAGCAAATGTTGTTATCGAGTTAAATACCAGTGGTCTCGACCGTCCTTGCCGGGAGTTTTTTCCTAACCGCGATATTTTATCAATGGCCTGCAAGCTAGGCATTCCGGTTACGCTTGGTTCCGATGCACATCAGCCAAATCAGGTTGCCCGCCATTTCGAAACAGCTATTTCATTATTGAAAGAAGTAGGTTACACCAAAATTATACGTTTCAGGAATCGTCTTCGTGGCGAAATCGAAATTTAGCGGCAACTTATTCCATCTGTTTTTCACTTTTTTCTTTCCTGTGGAATTTTTATTCACATTTTTTTTCTTGATAACGTTCTCCATTTCCTCATAATGTGTTCGTTAAAGTTATTAACAGCTGTTCATAAGTCGCTATTGACTTTCTCATTCTATCACAATTTTTGCAGCTTTTAGCTTTCAGCAAACTGTTCAAATCTGGTTAAAATCAAACTAATACAAAAAAGTTGTTTTTATTGCAAAACGTTGTTTTTCGAAATACATTTGAAATATCAGGTAAGCGATAAAAAAACCGCACTTACAATGAGGCTAAGTAAAAAATATCTTTAATGATATTAATATCAAAGCATTGGAACTGAAAAGTTCTCTCGTTGGAAGAGCAGAAGTTAGAACCTGAAAGATTCGTTCTTTCAAATTCTGTCAGTCAAAAAATTTCAACACGGCAAACGTTTTCATTTCGACCCAACAACTTGCAACAGTTGACAAACGTCTAAACGTTGAGAAATCAACGTTGAAGCAATTATTGAAATCTCAAAAGTTTAATAAAAGCAGAAATGAAATTTCAGGAATCAGATTCTTCGGAATACCGAAAAGATGGTGAAAGCCCATCAACTGAAAGTAGTAACGGGGGAAACCCTTAACAACACGCAAGCCCGGTTAGTCGGAGCAGTACTTGAAAAAGCACTGTTGATACATTTTGCCCAGCGGCACAAAAGGGGAAAATTCCCAAATTGTATCTGTTCGATAGGAGCGTAAGCAACAATCAACATTCGAATAACCAATATTGAATGCCAATTAGCCGCCCTGCAAAGGGATCGAGGTTCCGTTGAGGACGAAAACTGGAGGTAGCTCCTTCTGCTTTTCTTTACTGCAAACCGGACGGTCGTTCAGAAACAGTAAAAGTTAATAGGCAAACGCAGGTATAGAGCTTTGAAAAAAGTGCACCTTAAACAGTGGTATCTTTGCGCAATTCATCTGAGTGCTTGCACAACGAAGAAATTCAATATCAAAATGTTGCGATAAATGACTGAGTCTGATGCTCAACTTCAGAAAATCGAAAGGCAAGAAGAAGTTGTTGTGGGAGAATTCTCTTCGGAGGAATCTTCAACAGTCAAACCAAAGCTTAGGCCGAGGAATGAAAGCTTAAGACACTTCGTCCGCGAAGTTGTAAAACAGTGTAATTGCCGAAAAGCAAAAGCAAACTTTTACAGCGAATGGACAACCCGAAATCGATACTTTAAACCGTATCGGCAAAAGGTTATGGCTGAAAGTTGACCAAAAGAAGACTGAAAGCCGGTTTTAACAGTAGCCTGACACTTTAGGAGTCAAAATACCCAAAGCGAAGTGGGAACTAATCAAGCGGTTAGTTCCCATTTGTGTTTTTATTTGGTATCACTGTTTCTGTTATTTTTTTCATCTTCCCATGCCGATAACCCTTCTTTCTGAGCCAATTTGAAAGTTTGTTCTGTTATTTTTGCAGTGCCAAAGCGATTGATTACTATTTTCGCAAGTTGCAATTGTAATTCTTAACTTTTACGAATGGATAAATTATCTCATAAAATAAGCCTCATTTTACTGTTGTTTGTTTTCGTTTCTCAAACTGTGGTTGGTCAAACAGGTTCAGCGAATTCACTATATCAGGATCTACAAATCATTAAAAAACAACTTGTTCC
>CAZRXT010000087.1:5847-8778 GCA_964604035.1 uncultured Prolixibacteraceae bacterium
CTTGCCCCTGTTGAATTTGATCGTTGGAAGCAGTCGGGCCGATATCTCTACAATCAGGTTTCGGGTTATGCTTACGATGCCCCCGGCAAAAAGGGTGGGGTTGTGTCCGATCTTGTTCTTGGCAATTTGTTCGAAGTTGAATCTGCCGCTAAAGGTTTCTTGAAAATGAAGTTTCCCGATGGTCGTGTCGGATATGTTCGCAAGGCTGAATGTATTTCTTTTGACGAATGGTGCAAATTGAAGCCAAAAGCCCAGTCGGTTTTGTCAGTCGCTAGGCAGATGATGGGTTTTCCGTATTTGTGGGGTGGAGCGTCGAGCAAAGCACTTGATTGTTCTGGATTTGTGAAGCTGGCGTACTATTCGCAGGGCGTAATTCTTGCCCGAGACGCGTCGCAACAGGCTTGTTATGGCGAAAAGATTGATTTCAGTAATATAAAAAATCTGCAACCTGGCGACTTGCTTTTCTTTGGGCGCTCGGCACAGCGAATCAGTCATGTAGGGCTTTACCTTGGGAACGGCGATTTCATACATTCGTCGGGGCGAGTGCACATTAGCAGTCTCGATCCAACTGATCCGAAATATGTTCCAACCCGAATCAACGTTGCCGCTAACAGAGTGTTGAATTCACTTAATTCAGAAGGGATTATCAGTGTAAATGATCATCAGTGGTATAAACCCTAAGGGGATCTTTAGGAACGGTCTAACTAGTAATGTACCATCTAAAACGTTGATTAAATGTTCATAAATACAAATATAAACGAATACAAAAGTCCCCTTTAGGGGATTTAGGGGTTATCATGGAATTCAATCGTCGAAATTTTCTAAGAACAACAGGGTTGCTGACTCTTGTTGGCGCAACAGGCTTTGAGACTCTGTTTGCTTCTTCAAATAAAAAAGTTGTAAATACTTCAAAGAAAGGATTATCGCTTAGCTTTATTCCATATAATCTTGAATTGCGGCATGTATTTACCATTGCAAACAGTTCGCGTAAAAGTACGCCCGATGTTCTCACTCGTATAGAATTTGACGGTGTTGTTGGGTATGGCGAAGCATCAATGCCTCCATATCTTGGTGAAAGTATCGAATCGGCTACCCGTTTCCTTTCATCTCTCGATTTAGGCCAATTTACCGATCCTTTTCAGATGGATGATATTCTTCGGTATGTCGATTCTGTAATGCCGGGAAATACCGCTGCAAAAGCTGCTGTTGATATTGCCTTGCACGATTTGGTTGGAAAAATGATGAAGCAGCCCTGGTATAAAATCTGGGGGTTCGATCCTGCTGATACTCCAAACACTTCATTCACAATTGGAATTGATACGCCCGAAGTGGTGAAGCAAAAAGTGGCAGAAGCTGCACCTTACAAAATATTGAAGGTGAAATTAGGCATGGCCACCGATCGACAGATGATTGAAACTATTCGCTCGGCAACTAATGTTCCTTTGTGCGTTGATGTGAATCAGGGTTGGACCGACCGTGTGAAAGCACTTGAAACAATTCATTGGCTCAAAGAGAATGGAGTTGTGTTTGTAGAGCAGCCGATGGCCAAAACCAATATCGACGACAATGCGTGGCTGACTCAAAATAGTCCGTTACCAATTATAGGCGACGAATCTGTTCAGCGTTTGCCCGACGTGATAAAAGCTCACGGCGTTTATTCCGGAATCAATATTAAGTTGATGAAATGCACCGGTATGCGCGAAGCCCACCAAATGGTTACCCTTGCCCGATCTCTAGGTATGAAAGTGATGCTGGGATGTATGACCGAAACTTCGTGTGCTATTTCGGCTGCAGCTCAACTAGCCCCAAAAGCCGATTGGGCCGACCTCGATGGCAACTTGCTTATCTCTAACGATCCATATTCAGGAATGCAAATTGTCGACGGTAAAGTAACTCTGATTGATAGGCCGGGCGTTGGGTTGAAGGTTGAGAAGAGGGTGTTCTGAGTAAGAGAAAATATTGATTTTGATATATAAATAGTTATCTTTGTTGTGCTGATTGGTTTAAATAAACGATGAAACGAGCATGCTGCTGATTTAGTTTCTAAGGAGGCAGCACAATCGTAGATCAGCGAAGCTAAAAGTGTATGAAACGAAGTTCTGTGAAACAAAAATATAAGTTCAATAGAAAATAGCATAGCATGCGATATCCATGAGAACATTCAAATATTCAATTATTTAACACAGTTATTTTCTCATGAAATATTCAGAGTTACACAATTTGATCAGGAAAAATGGATGGGTATTCTCTTATGCAAAAGGGAGTCATTATTTTTATACCCGAAACGAAAAACTTTCACCGCCAATTCCGTTTCATGGATCAAAAGAGATTGGCGAAGGTTTAAAAAGTAAATTGATTAAAGAATTGGGATTGAACAGGTTTTAATAAGTGTCTATAATGGAAACTCTAAAAATTATTATTGAAAAAAGCAACGACTTCTATAATGCATACGCCGAAAATTGTGAAGGTGTTTATGGTGCAGGCGATACGGTTGAAATAGCAAAAGCTAATGCAATTGAAGGATTAGAGCTTTTAAAAGAGACAAGCCCTGAAACTGAATGGCCAGAGATACTGAGAGGCGATTACAATATAGAATTCCAGTTCGATGCACAAAGTTTTCTTACCTACTATTCCGCTGTTTTTTCAAAACCAGCACTGGAAAAATTAACTGGAATTAACCAGAAGCAGCTTCACCATTATGCAACCGGGTTAAGAAAGCCTCGGGAAGCCCAACGCAAAAAAATTGAAACAGCCCTACATAAGCTTGGAAGCGAGCTAATGGCAGTGAGGCTATAACTTTACACCTCCATGCTAAAATAACTAAGGTAAAGTAACTCTGATTGACAGGCCGGGCGTTGGGTTGAAGGTTGAGAAGGGAGTGTTCTGAGTGAATAGTATTGCAGCTTGTGTTCAATGATTAATATTTTTTAT
>CAZRXT010000088.1:0-8529 GCA_964604035.1 uncultured Prolixibacteraceae bacterium
CCCAAAACAAAAGATGCAAGTGCTATGAAAATTAATGAGGCAAGTAAAACACCTGCTCGGTTTCTTAGATTTTGTAAAGTTGCCATTTGGATTAACTTATTTGACTTAAATATTACTTTAAAATTTCAGGCTACGAAGATAGCAATTTTAGATTTCTATCCTAGTTTAATGTAAATCTGTTTAATTAAAATCGAGAATTTTCATTAGAACAAGTTCAATTTTAGATTTTGAAGCCTTCAAAACACGAAATTCGAAGTTCTCAATTGTAATTATTGAATTGACTTTTGGGATATTCTCTTGCTCATATATAATAAGGCCGGCAATTGTATCGTATTCATCGTTTTCGGGAAGCTGAAAATTGTATTTTTCGTTCAGAAAGCTTATTTCATGACGAGCCGATAAAATCCATTCATTATCTTTTATGTTCTTGACTAATAGGTCATCAACGTCGTGCTCATCTTCAATTTCGCCAAAAATTTCTTCCAGAATATCTTCGGTTGTAATAACTCCCGATGTGCCGCCATATTCATCAACAACAACTGCTATTGATTTGTGTTTTTGGGCGAAAATGCTTAGAAGGTTGCTTGCCGACATTGTTTCGGGAACGACTGAAATGCTGTTTAAAACCGATTTAATTGAGCTCGGATTTTTAAACATTTGCGAAGTGTGAACGTAGCCAATTATATTGTCGAATGTTTCAGAATAGATCAGAATTTTTGAGAATCCGCTTTCTGTGAATTTCTTTTTGAGCTCGTCGATACTGCTTTCTTCATCAATAGCTTCAATTTCGGTGCGGTGTATCATGCAATCGCGGACTTTCACTTTCGAGAAGTCGAGAGCATTTTTAAAGAGGGTTATTTCGGTTTCTTCTTCTTTTTCTTTGTTGTTTGTTTTTTTGTCGGGTTGATTTACGAAATGATTGAGGTCGATTTTAGTGAAAACATTTTTTTCTGATTCTGGATTCAATTTTTGCCTGAAAATGTATTTGATAATCACAGTGGAAATGTTCATTGAAAGTCTGGCTGCGGGGTAAAGTATTATATAAAACAACAAGACTGGTAGGGCAAACAATTTTAAGAGGCCATTTGCATTGATCCGGAATATTGCTTTGGGCAATAGTTCATTAGAAATTAGGGCCACTAAGGTTGCACCTAGTGTTTGCGTTGCAATTATTACTGCATTGCTTTGGACGTGACCTTGTAGTAAAGGTGCCAGAATGTGTGCAAAAAATATTCCATAGATTACTAAAGAAATTGTTTTGCCAACAAGCATTGTGGCAATATATTGCTCCGAATTTGAAGAAAATATTTGCAGTAGGTTTGCAGTTAAATTTCCTTTTTGTTTGTCAACTTCGAGGCTCATTCTGTTGGCCGACAAGTAGGCTATTTCCATTCCAGAAAAGAAGAATGAAAAAGCTAAGGTGATTAATATGATAGCGATATCAGACATTATTCCTCTACTTCAACAATTACAGTTCCCTTGGGTTTTATAATTTTCCATTTCTGCATTTGCAGATCAGACTCAAACCCTATTCCGGTAATAATTTGTTCCTTCTGAATAATTTTCACAAACTGATCGGAGTATATTTCGTCTTTTTTTTCATCCCAAAACAGCAGTTCTGTTTTTAACGAATCGCCTTTTTCGGTAACTGCAATTACATTTTGCTTGGCTTCCCAAAGATCTTTCTTTTCGTAGTATTTTCCGTAAGAGGCCTCAATGCTTGAAGTTATTCGTTTGTTTCGATCGAATTGAGTGATCTTAAATCCTTTGGGGAACTCTTTGTATGGTTCGTCTTCGTCTTGGAAAATTTTCAACTCTACGCAAGTTAATTTAAACCTGATAACCGCAGAATCGGAATAGAGAAACTCAATACTATCGGCAATTACTTCGGGAGCCCCCGGTGGGTGCGAAAATGCCTTTACTTGTTCAATGTTGTTGTTTTGACAAGACGAAAAAAGCACTGCAACCCCAAATAAGGTTGCAATGCTTTGAAATAATATTGTTACAATTCGTTTATCTTTTAGCACGAACGGTTGTTGTTTCGTTTATCCATCCTGCAACAGTATACCTGCTACCTTCGCTTAAACTTCTGAAGAATACCTCTTCTTTATTTGGGAAGTAGTTGCGGTAGAAGTTTGCTTTGCTGTCGCCATCGCTTTTGCAAGTAGCAAATCGTGATGCTTTTTCATAATTGTCTACAGCTAACCAGAAAACAGTTACTTTTTCAAATTCATCAGAGCTAAAGCTTTTGCTTGCCTGAGCATATACTTCGCCAAGGAGCATGTAAGCTTCGCAATAATCGTTTTTCAGTTTTATAGCTTCGTTTGCCATAGTGCGGGCTTGCTGTATCTTACCATTTTGGAGTGCATACATTCCTGCATAATAGTAATAAGTTGCTTTATTTGCTGGATCAGTTTCTTCGGTGTAAGCTTTTTCGTAGTATGAAGTAGCTTTTTCGGTATTGTTTTTCTTTACAAACATGTTGGCCATGTTGAAAGCTGCTTCGGCATTTGGCTCTAATTCATAAGCTTTTTCAGCTGCTTTTTCGTAAATCTCGCTGTCGGTACATTTTTCTTTACGAAGCATTTTCACCATTTTCTTAATCTGAACAATGTCGTTAGGATTTTGGTTGAATTTTGCGGTGTAAAGATCTATCATTGTTGGGCAATCCATGGCACCACTGCTTTCAACAATCTGATCGATGATTGGTGCTGCCTGTGCTGCTTTTTCTTTCAATGAATCATTTTTAAGTTGTTCATCGATGATGCTTGATAGTTTTTCGTAGTTTTCAATAACCTTTCCTTTTGGGAACTCGTTATAAGCAAATAACCTTTTAGTTGATTGCATATAAAGAACCATAACCGCAGCTTCAGAATTTGTACCTGCTTCGGTGATAGATTTTTCTGCAAATCCATATCCTGTTTTGATGCTCTTCTTTAATTCTTCGTCAGAAAGTTCAAGGGTGAGAACAGTTTCAAGGTATTTGGCTGCTTTTCGTCCCATCAATTCGCCAACGTTGTCCATGTATTTCATACGTTTATCGTAGATCATCATCACTGTGTCGAGATAGGCATGTTTAGTTTTGCTATCTAATGCTTTGTCCATCATCGACTCATACATTTTCAAACCATCGATATAAATTTGAGGAGTTGACTTTGGATATCCTTGATAAATAATTTTCCAATGTGGCAGTGCAGATTTGAAATCGTTTTGCTTGAAAAATTCGCGGTACAATGAATTGTTATTTAAAAAATCCATATCACGCTCTTTTGCAAGAACTTCGCTCGATTTTAAGTTAACACCGGCTTCGGATGCAGCAGGGATTTCTTGTCCGTCCCAGCTAAAATCAATCACTTCAGATGTGTTGTTTGTGATGTCTAACTTCTTTGATTCATCAAGGAATGTGAATTTTAATACTTTAGTTTTTTCGCTAATCTGAAGCTCATATTTGCCATCGAAACTGGTGTAATAGCTGCTGTTTGTTTTGTTGGCACTTACCTGTATGCCTGCAGCAGGTTCACCTTTGATGTAAACTGTTCCAGTAATCTTTCTTTGAGCAAAAGTAGCGGTAGCCAACAGCATCAAAAGAAAAATGCCTAATGTTCTTGTTATCGTTTTCATAATTTTCAGTTTTCAACTATTGCATCCAAAATTGATGCCAATATTTTTTATTCTTCTAAGTTATTATTTATGTAATTGAATTCTAATATAGTATTTAGGCCTAGCAATGTAATTTCAAGGGGTACAAATTTGTAATTTTTTAATATTTTTTCAAAGTAGTTTGTATCGCCTCCTGTTAAAATAATGATTAATTCTTTTTTCTCTGGTTTTAAGTGTTTGTAAATGAATTCTATTTCACCTTGTAAACCATACTGGATACCTCCTCTTATAGATGTTTCGGTATTGTCACCTTGGTAATCTCTTGGAGGTTCAGCAATTAAAAGGGGTAATTTTTCGGTAAAATGGTTTAATGCTTTAAATCTCATTGATAAACCGGGAGTGATGAAACCTCCAATGTATTGGTTTTTCTCGTTCACAAAATCGTACGTAATTGCTGTTCCTGCATCAATCACCAACAAATTTTGATTTGGGTAAATTTTGTTGGCACCAACAGCAGCTGCAAGTCGGTCTTTGCCTAATGTTTCCGGCGTTTTGTAACAGTTTTCGATTGGGATTAAAGTGTTGTGATCTAAAAAGATTACATTTTTCAATTCATGCTCTAATGCATTAACAAGTTCGTTCGGTCTCTCTTTTACCGACGAAATAATTGCGTTTTCGATAGTAGGGTAGTTGCTTTTTAATGCATAAAAATCGTTGGCTGTAAAAAGGTCAACAGGGTAGTTGACAATCATTTTGCCATGGTCGAACAGCGAAATTTTGGTTCGGGTATTTCCTATATCGATGATTAAATTGAGCACTATTCTTTTATTTTTTGGCTTATGTCGAGCGCGGTAACCGAGTGGGTAAGTGCGCCAATTGATATGAAATCGACACCTGTAGCAGCAACTTCCCTTACTCTTTCGAGGTTCATATTGCCCGATGCTTCAACTTTTGCTTTTCCGTTGATGATCTTTATGGCTTCGGTCATTGTAGCATTATCCATGTTGTCGAGCATGATAATGTCTGCATTCATTGCTAAAGCCTCTTTAACTTCTTCTAAAGTGGTAGTTTCAACTTCAATTTTAATTTCTTGTGAAATATTTGGGCGAATGGCATTTACCGCATTTGTAATTCCGCCGGCAACGCTAATGTGGTTGTCTTTTATCAATACCATATCGTAAAGACCAATTCGGTGATTGGTGCCTCCTCCAGCTTTTACTGCATATTTATCGAGTGTTCGTAAGCCAGGAACGGTTTTTCTTGTATCTAAAATTTTGGTTTTATAATCTTTTACCGCATCAACGTATTCAGCTGTTGCTGTGGCAATCCCCGACATTCGTTGAAGGAAGTTTAGAGCTAGTCTTTCGCCTGTTAATAGTGCGCGGTAAGCTCCTTTTATTGTGCATATTAACTGGCCTTTGGTTACTTTGTCTCCATCTTTAACGTTGGCATCGAAGACAATAGTTGGGTCGAGTTTGCGAAAAACAGTTTCAGCTACAAATAATCCTGCAATAATTCCATCGGCCTTGGCAATCATAATTGCTTCGGCTTGGCGTTGTGCTGGTATTAACAAATCAGTTGTGAGGTCGCCGGTGTTTACGTCTTCCTTTAACCCAATTTCAATCAATGTATTAATTGTTTCTAAAAAGCTTTTATCCATTTTTCTTCTTTCTTACGGGTAAAAATTCTGGTTTATTATTGTGTTGCTGCACAATATGGTATTCCATTGCAGCATTTGTTTCAGGAAAATCTTCACGAACATGGCCGCCCCTGCTTTCTTCTCTCATAAGTGCTGCATGGGCAATTAAATAGCTAATGTTGGCTATATTGTTGATTTTCTCGTAATTATATTCGTTTCCTTTATTTTTAAATTCGTCGTGAATTTCTTTTAGACGCTCAACAGCAGCAGTTAGCCCAGCTTTGTTTCGAACAAGACATGCGTTGTTGGACATGATGTCGGAAATTTCATTCTTTATTTCAACAAACCTGTTTACATGATTAGAATCGTAAATAATAGGCGAATTGTCTATCCCATTTTTTTTCTCATTTATAAACTTCGAAGAGTGCAAAGCTGCTCTTCTTGAGAAAACTAAGCATTCGAGTAATGAGTTGCTCGCTAATCTGTTGGCTCCCATAACTCCAGTTGAAGCAACTTCGCCACAAGCCCAAAGCCCTTGAATATTTGTTTCGCCATTTAGTCCGGTTAGTATGCCGCCAACCATGTAGTGGGCAGCAGGTGCAATCGGGATCAAATCTTTGGTAATATCAAGCCCCTTGCTAAGAACCTCTTCGTAAATGGCAGAAAATCTTTCTTTTATATACTCGGCATCGATGTGTTGTAGCGAAAGGTGTACGTTCGCAACATTGTCTTTTTTCATTTGATTGTAAATGGCACTTGCAACAACATCTCGCGGTGCCAATTCTCCAAGGGGATGAATGTCGAGCATGAACCGTTTGCCATTTTTATCCAATAAATAAGCACCTTCGCCTCTAATGGCTTCGCTCAAAAGAAATGCATCTTGCCCCGGAATCATTAGTGCCGTAGGGTGAAATTGGATGAATTCCATATCGCTCAGTTTTGCTCCGGCATTCCAGGCAAGGGCAATTCCGTCGCCGGTTGCTGTGTATGGATTTGTGCTGCGTTGAAAAAGGCGCGATAAGCCTCCGGTTGAAAGAATAACCACATTGGATCTGAAGTTGATTGTTGACATATCGTCGAAACATATCGCCTTCAGTCCACAGCATTTTCCATCTTGCATGTGCAGTTTAACTGCTTTTGTGTGTTCGTATGCTGTAATGTTTGGGATTTTCTTTACTTGTTCGACCATGAATTTGGTCATATCTCTACCAGTAGAGGCTCCGCTAGCATGGAATATTCTTCGTTTCGAATGGCCACCTTCAAGTCCGAGAACGTACTCGCCGTTTTCTTTGTCGAATTTCATGCCCATTTCAATTAGTTCCAAGATTCGTTCCTTCCCTTCATTAACAAGGATTTCCACTGCGTCGTAGTCGCAAAGTCCTCGGCCTGCAATTAGCGTGTCGTTAATATGGTCTTCGGATGTGTCGTCGGGATGAAGAGCTGCTGCCACTCCTCCCTGGGCAAAATATGAATTACTAACATCGAGCCCCGCTTTGGTGACTATAGCCACGTTGCCAAACCTAGATGCATAATAAGCTGCGGTCAAACCTGCCAGTCCGCTTCCGATAATTACAAAATCATGTTCCAGGTTCTTCATCTAAATATTGTATGAGGTGCAAATTTATAAATTATAGATACATTCAATTATTTTATTGGGTATTTCGCCGCAAAATATCAATTTCTTTCGATACGATGTTTTTTGGTTCTTGAAATTACGTGAAACAACTAAAGTGTGATATTAAAACTGTAGTGTCCGGTTTTGTTTTGAATGTTGGTGGAGGCAAGATAATTTTCGTCGATGTGTTATAAATATTATTCAAAAGGTTGGCGCGATCTAAAAATTTGGGTTTAATTTTAAGCCATTCTTTATTATAGTTTACTAAGCTTATTTTGGCAATGATTGAAGAAAAGGAAAGCAATTCCAGGCGCGAATTCATAAAAAAAACTGTTGCAGGGTTAACTGCAATTACCATTCTGCCATCTAATGTGATATCGGGAATGGGACATCCTTCTCCGGGCGATAAATTGAATATTGCTGTTGTTGGTGTTGGCGGAGTTGGTTTTCAGAATCTTAATAATCTCAAAGATGAAAATATTGTAGCGCTGTGTGATGTTGATTGGGATTACGGTCAAAAGGCTTTTCGCCGATGGAGCAGTGCTGCCCGATATAAGGATTACCGTGTAATGTTTGAAAAAGAAAAAAATATAGATGCGGTTCTGATTGCATCGCCCGATCATACCCATGCGTGTGTTGCTTTGTCGGCAATGCAGTTGCAGAAGCATGTTTATGTACAAGCACCAATGGCTCATTCTGTTTTTGAAATACGACGAATGGTGGAAACCGCAAGGATTTTCAACCTCGCAACTCAAGTTGGGAACCAGCGAGCTTCTGGTGATTTCACCCGTGATATTTCTGAAATTATTTGGTCGGGAGCTATTGGCGAAGTCAGGGAGGTTAAGGCATGGACGACCCAACCAAAGTGGAAACAAGGTGTATTTAATCTTGAAAAAAAGATGTACGCACCATCGAGCCTCGATTGGAATTTATTTGTTGGTCCGTCCACCGAAATGCCTTATCACCCTAAGTTAACTCCTTATGGGTGGAGAGCTTGGTGGAACTTTGGCAATGGAGCTTTGGGTAGTTTGGGCGCACATATTCTTGAACCCGCTTTCAGGGCATTAAAACTTAAGGCACCAATTTCTGTTGAAGCTTCGTCTACACTATTTACCTTAGATACCGCGCCTCAGTCAGAGCAAATTATTTTTAGTTTCGGGAAACGCGAGAACCTTCCAAATTTAGCCATGCCGCCACTAAAACTAACTTGGCACGATGGCGGCCTTTTGCCCGAACTGGTTGAAAAAGATCCTTCGGGCTTTTCTGTTAGGGAAATGGAAAGCGGACTTATTTTTCGAGGATCAGAAGGTTACATTATTTCAGATCCGATGGCTGAAAAATTTGCAGTTTTCATTCAAGGCGAAGAGGTTTCTTTGCAGCCCGGGAAAGTTCTGCACCGAATTCCCAATTCATCGTTAGGGCATGAGGCCGATTGGGTTCGTGCCTGTAAAGAAAACCACGACAACAGGCTTGAAACTTCGGCCAATTTTGAAAGCCAAGCTGTGCTTACCGAAACGTTGCTTGTTGGTTCTATGGCTGTAAGATTACAGTCGCTTTCGAAAAAACTGGAGTGGGATAGTGGTCAGATGGGGTTCTCGAATATTGATCTTTACGAGGAGTTCGAAATAAAGGGCGAGAGTGATTATTATATCGACAATGGAATGGTGAAGTTTTC
>CAZRXT010000089.1:0-2362 GCA_964604035.1 uncultured Prolixibacteraceae bacterium
AGAGTACTTCCCGAAACAATCAGAAAATTGCGGTAGTGGTTTACCTGTTGTACAATGTTGAAGATATCGGTTGAGACTGGTTGCAATTTGTTCGACAAGAGTTTATATTCTTTCGCTGTAATTGGAGTAACCATTTTTCGGTCAATCCAACCTTCGTACCCATCGCATTGGAGCTTAATTTTACACCATTTAGCCTCTTCTTCAATTATTTGAAAGTGTTCGCCCAATAAAATTTGAGTACACATCTCGCTTTTTTCGGCAGGATCGGTTCTTACAGGAATTGAGCTTAAATCAGAAATACCGTACATCTTTAATTAAATTGCAGTCTAAAATAGGTTAACTCCTCAAATATACAACATTATAAGTGGGGCAAAAATAATTGGTATTGAAAGAAGCCTTATATTGCCTTTTTTTTATTAACCAATTGTTTGTTTCGTGAGTGTGGCAGGTGCTTTCAATGTAAATATTTCCTATTTTTAAACTTCGAACTTCTTCTATAATTAAAAGTTTATGAAATGATTATCAAAAAATATAAGCTGCTGAAGCTTTATAACCAAACCTACCATGTACTTTTTTTCATTGTAATATTTTGCCTTATCTACATTCTTTATCCCAAACAGGCAAAATTTAAGTACGAATTTCAGAAAGGTAGTCCTTGGAAACATGAGGACTTAATCTCACCATTCGATTTTCCAATTCTAAAAGAAAAGGAAGTATATGATACTGAAAAAGATAGTTTATTAAAGCAGTTTGTCCCCTATTTTATAAAAGACATTGAGGTTGAAAATCGTCAGATAGCTTTCTTGAAAGATGATCTGGATCAGATATTTCCCAAAGGAGGATCTAATTCGCAGGAGGTTGCCAAAAGTCAGGTATTAAGCATTTATTCCTCGCTCTATGCGAATGGAATTCTTGACAATTCGGTCGACATGTATGAGCCGTTAATTGGAAAGAAACATTTGAATATTGTAGCTGATAATGTGGCCGAAATGACTGATGTTTCGGTTGTTCAGTCGCTTAAAGGTGCATATTTCTTGGTAAATGAGCATATAAAGAAACTGTCGTTTCAAAACCAGCAAATGCAGCTGTTGCTGGGCAAACTGGATCTGAATAAATACTTGGAACCCAACCTTGAGTACGATAAAAACTCGAGCGAAACCCGCCTTAACGAGTTGCTCGAAAGCTTATCGACAACCCGTGGTATTGTGCAGTCGGGGGTTCGTATTATTTCCAGAGGCGATATTGTTAATAGCGAAAACTTTATGCAGCTCGAGTCGTTGAAAAATGCTTATGTGAAGACTCGAATTTATGGCGGCTGGATTTCATACAACATTGCCGGGCGCATGCTCATAATTCTTGTCCTGTTCCTTACCTTGATTTTTTACCTGAAGTACTTCAATGGAAAATTGTTTTGGAAGAAGCGAAATTTCACGCTCATTTTTTCAACTATTTTTCTGACTTTCTTGTCGGCCAGGCTGTTGTACAACGACGATTATTGGAACTTTTACCTTTTACCTGTCTGCATTCTGCCAATCATTATCCGCACTTTTATAGGGTCAAAACCCGCAATTATTGTTCATCTAATCACTATTTTACTTATTGGTGCAATGGCGCCTAATAGCTACGAATATATTTTGATTCAAACTGTTGCAGGCATTGTAACCATTATCAGCCTTTACCGCATGCAGCGCAGAGGTCATCTTGTTATTACCGCTCTTTTAATTATCGGTATTTATTGTGTCCTTTACTTTGGATTTGAATTAGTTAAGGAAGGCGATATTCGTTCTATTGACTGGAGCCAGTTCAGATGGTTTGTTGTTAATGGATTACTAATTCTTATTACCTATCCGCTTAACTTCATCTTTGAAAAGTTGTTTGGTTTTATTTCAGATGTAACATTGATGGAGCTTTCGGATACGAACCACCCATTACTTAGGAAAATGGCCGAAGAAGCACCTGGAACTTTCCAGCATTCAATGCAGGTTGCAAATCTTGCCGAGGCTGCTGTTCTAAAAATTGGAGGCAACCCAATGTTGGTGCGAACGGGTGCGCTTTATCACGATGTAGGAAAAATTGTCAACTCAAATTACTTTATCGAGAATCTGATGGCTGGGCAAAATCCTCACGAAAGCCTTTCTTATTCCGAAAGTGCTGAGAAAATCATCAATCATGTACAGCAAGGTGTGGTATTTGCGGCAAAACATAAAATACCTGCTCAAATTATCGATTTCATTAAAACACATCACGGAACCAGTATGGCCGGTTTTTTCTATGTGAAATATAAGCAGGAACATCCTGATGAAAAGGATGTTGATATGCGAAAATTTACTTATCCTGGACCCAACCCTATAACTCGTGAAAC
>CAZRXT010000089.1:2462-8466 GCA_964604035.1 uncultured Prolixibacteraceae bacterium
AAAAAGTAGTATTTTGGGACTTCGAACAATGATAGATTTTTTGTAACTAAGACGCAGATAATTATTGGTTTGCGAAATTTGATAAAACCTTAAAAAGTATAATAGTGGCAACAATTATTTTAATGGCTTGTGCCTGTTCTCAATCGGCACAGGAAAATAAGGCTGGACTTTCGAAAGAAGCTTTCGAAAAAATAGTCGACGGGAAAAACGTTTCGTTATGGACGTTGACCAATAAAAATGGAATGGAAATGACTGTCACCAATTACGGCGGTAAAGTTGTTTCGCTTTTGGTTCCCGATAAAAACGGAAAGTTTATCGATGTAGTTACCGGTTACAAAGATATTGATGGGTATCTCAATTCAGGTGAAATTTATTTTGGTGCAACAATTGGCCGTTATGGCAATCGCATTGCGAATGGAAAGTTTTCTCTCGACAATGTTGAATATAAGCTCGAGCAGAACAACGGACCTAATAACCTCCACGGCGGAGTGAAAGGTTTTCACGCAGTAGTGTGGGATTGTAAACAGCTTGACGACAGTACTCTTGAACTTTCTTATACTGCAAAAGATATGGAAGAGGGATTCCCCGGAAATCTCAGTATAAAAGTGGTTTACAAATTGACCGACAATAATGAATTTCAAATTGAATATTACGGCCAGACTGATAAAAAGACCGTTTGCAACCTAACCAATCACACCTATTTCAACCTTAGTGGTGAAGGAAGTGAAACTGCTCTCGATCATGTCCTTTCTATCAATGCCGATGGTTATACTCCAACAAATGCCGATTTGATCCCTCTCGGGCAAATAGCTCAGGTTGAAGGAACTCCTCTCGATTTCAGAACGCCAACGGTTATTGGTCAGCGTATCGAATCCGATTTTGAAGCATTAAAGCTTGGCAATGGTTACGATCACAATTATGTGATTAATAAAAAGGCCGGCGAAGTTGGACTTGCAGCAACTGCTGTTTCACCTGTTACGGGTATCAAAATGGATGTTTTTACCGATCAGCCTGGAGTTCAACTTTATTCGGGTAACTGGATGAACGGTTCGCAGATTGGAAAATCGGGTAAAGCATATTTGCGCCGTGCAGCATTCTGTCTCGAGACTCAGTGTTTCCCCGATTCTCCAAATCAACCACAGTTTCCAAGCGTAACCCTGTCTCCCGGGCAAACTTATCGTCATACCTGTATCCATAAGTTTTCAGTCGAAAAGTAATTCAACTAAAATAAGTTAATCAAGACCACTTTCTGATTTCAGGAGGTGGTTTTTTTTGTTCCAATCGAAAGGAAGATTCATACGCTTGTTTTTCACCTATTCGTATTGTGGATTTTTTATATATTTGCCGCCATAATAAACTAGGGGTGCCGTACTTTATGGCTGAGATTAGACCCTTTACCTGATCAGGATAATGCCTGCGTAGGAAAGTAGCGAGAATATCTGCAATGTTAATGCATGGTTCCTCTGTTTATTAAACTATAAACTTAATAAACAGTAAAATGGAACAAATTGTATCTGCAGGAATCGTCGATTCCTATTTTAACAAACTCAAAGAAAATTTATCTGTCGATGTAGCAATTGTTGGAGGTGGCCCTTCGGGTATTGTTGCTTCTTATTATTTAGCTGTCAATGGATTTAAGGTGGCGGTGTACGAACGGAAGCTTGCTCCCGGAGGCGGAATGTGGGGAGGAGCTATGATGTTTAATGAAATTATGGTGCAAAAAGAAGCTCTGCATGTACTCGACGATTTTAAAATAAGTTACAAGCAATTTCAGGACGATTATTACACCCTCGATTCAGTTCATGCAACTTCGGCTCTTATATATCAAGCAACTATGGCTGGAGCAAAGTTTTTTAATTGTACATCGGTTGAAGACGTTGTTTTTCAGAATGATAAAGTAAGCGGAATTGTTTTAAACTGGGCTCCTGTACTTCGCGAACACATGCATGTCGATCCGCTTGTTATCATGGCAAAGGCTGTTATCGATGGCACGGGGCACGATTGCGATATTGCCAGAACTTTAGAACGAAAAAACGGAATTACCCTTAATACGAAGTCGGGAAAGGTGATGGGGGAGCGTTCTCTTTCTATTGATGAGGCCGAACGCACAACAGTTGAAAATACGAAGGAAATTTTTCCGGGTCTTTTTGTTTCTGGAATGGCTTCAAACGGAGTTAGTGGCGGCTTTCGTATGGGGCCAATTTTTGGCGGAATGCTTTTGTCGGGGAAGAAGGTTGCTGAATTGATTGCAACGCAATTAAGTGTCTGATATGGATGATTTTGGAATCTACATTATTGTTACAAATCCTTGTTTGCCATATACAACCATAGCCGAGAAATGTGTTGAACATGAAATAAGAATGTTGCAATTGAGAGAAAAACAGTTGACCGATAAAGAGCTAATAAGCATTGGTCGAGATATTAAGAGCATAACTAAAGGTTCTTCTACAAATTTTGTTGTAAACGACCGTCCTGATATTGCAGTTATTTGTGATGCCGATATCTTACATCTCGGACAAGATGATATTTCGCTTGAGGATGCACGGAAAGTTGTAGGTGACATGAAAATAGGATTGTCTACTCATTCTGTTGATCAGGCAATTAAGGCTCTGGCAATGAATCCTGAATACATAGGGTTTGGTCCAATATATCCGACCAATGCAAAGGCGAAACCCGATGCTCCCGTAGGTGTAGACCAACTGAAAAAGGTGTTGCAAATAGCAACGGTGCCAGTTGTTGCTATTGGTGGCATTTTCCCCGAAAACATTATAAATGTATTGAATGCCGGAGCAAAAAACATTGCAATGGTACGCCATTTTATGCAGGCGAATGATTTCGATAACAAAGTATTGGAATTGAAACAATTATTAAATCCGACAGAATGAGTACGCAACTTATAAAAGCCAGAAATGGTATTGTTACTCCTGAAATGCATGAGGTAGCTCATCGCGAACAGGTAGATGTGCAGTGGCTGATGCATGAAATGGCCGAAGGCCGTATTGTTATCCCCAAGAATATGAACCATAAATTTCCTGCTCGGGGAATAGGAAGGGGCTTGAGTACCAAGATCAACGCAAACATTGGAACTTCGGAAAAACATTGCTGTATCGATGAAGAGATTGACAAAATGAAAGAAGCCATAAAATATGGTGCCGATGCTGTAATGGATTTATCTACAGGAGGAGATCTTAGACATATCTTGCAACAAATTATTTCGGAGTCGCCAGTAATGGTGGGTACGGTACCCATTTATGGTGTTGCTACAAGGTTGTTAGTCCAGTGCAAAAGAATTGCTCAAATGGATCCCGAAGAATTATTTGATGAGATTGAAAGTCAGGCTCAATTGGGTGTCGATTTTATGACACTTCATTGCGGGGTTACCAAATCGACTCTTTCGTTTCTTGATAACGATGAAAGGGTTTGTGGTATTGTAAGTCGTGGCGGTGCATTACTGAAGCGATGGATTGTCGACAACAATAAAGAGAACCCTCTTTATGAGCAATATAACCGAGTATTGGATATCTGCAAACGATATGACGTTACATTAAGTCTTGGCGACGGATTACGTCCCGGTTGTGGTGCCGATGCTACTGATCGTGGGCAAATTGCTGAATTGTTGGTGCTTGGCGAATTGGTTGATCGAGCCCGAAAAGAAGGTGTTCAGGTTATAGTTGAAGGCCCAGGCCACATGCCCTTCGATCAAATTGAAGCGAATATGAAGTTGATGAAAAGGCTTTGTCACAATGCTCCATTCTATGTGCTTGGCCCACTTGTTACCGATTCGGCTCCTGGCTATGACCATATTGTTGGGGCTATTGGCGGAACATTGGCTGCAATACATGGTGCCGATTTTCTGTGTTACGTTACCCCTGCCGAACATCTTTGTCTGCCCAATATCTCCGATGTTAAGGAGGGTGTAATGGCCAGTCGAATTGCAGCCCATAGTGCCGATATTGTAAAAGGAATTGAGAATTGCCGTAGCCGAGATTATGTAATATCAAAAGCACGAAGGGAATTAGACTGGGGAACAATTTTCAAAAATGCCCTTGATCCGGAGTTGGCTCAAAAGCGTAAAGCCGAATCGGAAAGCAGCGATGAAGATCATTGTTCAATGTGTGGGAACTTATGCGCTGTTAAAAACGATAAGAATTTATGACATATCTATTTTAGCTATTTACATGCTATGTAAGGTATTGCACTGAAAGGTGATTTTTCCCGAATGATTTCTTTTACAAACGGCAGATGGAACCTTAAAAGTGTTTGCCTTGCATAGTATAATACAATTTGAATGAAATATTTTCTAACAATTGCAGCTTCTGACAATAGTGGGGGTGCAGGAATTCAGCAGGATATTAAAGTAGCATACAATCATGGTTATTGGGCTCTTTCGGCCATTACAGGTATTACGGTTCAGAATTTTGAACATGTTTTTCATTTGGAGCCGGTTAACCCAATGCTATTAAAATCACAAATAGATCAATGCTTTCAATCTTTTGCGATAGAAGCAGTAAAAATAGGGGCCATTTGCAGTGAACAAAACCTTCTTTGTATTGCCAATTGTTTGGAACAATACACGCCAAAGCATGTTGTTCTCGATCCGGTTTTGTTTTCAACAAGTGGGATGCCTTTTTTAGACTCTTCATTGTTAACTGTGCTTAAAAAAAGAGTATTTCCATACGTTGAATTGATAACCCCAAATAAACCGGAATTTGAGATTCTTTCAAACTGTAACATTAATACACTTGAAGAAGGAGTTGCTGTTGCAACTGAAAAATGTTTAGAGTGGGGTGTTTCAATTCTTTTGAAAGGAGGACATTTTGATGCAGAGTCAATACAAGAAGCCTTGATAACTCAGTGTGGAGTAATTTATTATAGTCGAAAGCGGGAAATATTTCCATATAATCATGGTTCAGGATGCACTCTGTCTACTGCACTGTCTTGCAATTTGGGGAGCAACATGTCACTTGCCGAGTCTTACACCAAAGCGTCAGAGTATCTGGTTAGCTATTTCAGGCAATTTCAGCAAGAATAGTTCCATTTAGTAACCCGCTAAATTGTTTCTTTTTGTGTTGAATTTAAACTTGTTATTTACAACATACGAAGGATTAAGAATACATGTTGCGACAATCTCGTACCACCGGAACCCGTTTTTGCTCATTTCGATAGTTGCAAGGTGACTGGCTTCTCCAAGCAGTATCCCTCCAATTGGCGTAACAATCAGATCTTGAACGCTTGGTTGTTCTACACTTGCTTCCCATCCATATTCCCACAGCAACGAACGGCCCAAACTAAAAAGAGACGATTGAAGCACTGTTGCACCCTGACATCTTATTGTGTTATAGTAGAATCCACCTTGATACGGATGTCCAATGTAGTTTGTCATCCATAAATCATGATCGACAACTGGTGGTGTAGTGAAGGCTTGTTTGTATTGATTCATGATAGACGAGAACTTGAATTTCTCTTCTTTATTCTCCCATTTACTGAACGATTCGGGTGCGAAAACCAACCCTGAAAGGATGATTGTATTGTAAGTAATGGAATATAAACTAGCTCTGATTATTTTGTTTCCCAATGATTTATCTCGATAGTTCATCTCTGAATTGAAGAGATAAGGTTGATCTTTTTTTATCAGGAAAGATTTTAATGTGTCTCGATAAAAGACAGTATTGACAGATGGATCTGGCAAGGAATTCGAATCTATATTCTGGCCATTAGCAAATGAATAGAATAAAATGAGAGTCAAAAAGGCTAGATTTTTTTTCACAAGTTTTTTTCTTTTTATAAACCATAAAATTATACAAGTAATTCAAATTTAAGAAATATTGATATAGCTGAGATTTAAGAAATAACTGAAAAGTAAAAAAAGTATTGTCTGAACAGGTTAATTAAACAATCGGGTATATGTTGAAATAGATTAGCAATATTTTTTTTGGGGAAAGTTGGGGTGGAGATAAAAACAAAAAAGAGAGCAGTTGCTCTCTTTTTTGTGACCCAGCTGGGA
>CAZRXT010000090.1:0-8369 GCA_964604035.1 uncultured Prolixibacteraceae bacterium
GTCGGCATTGGTTTCTACAATATCGTTATACTCGTTGGTTGTCATCTGTTAGTAAAAGACTTCAGTTAATGAGACGCAGAGTGTTCTAAAATGTTACAACCGCCTCAATTTTTTTTATTCTTTTAGGCCCGAGCAGTCTAGCAACACAAAATATCTTTTCTTTTTTAATTCTAAGCAACAAGTTGTTTTCTATCACATTGAATTTGTTTAATTTAGAAAAGTTTTTAGATAGATACCCATGAATCAAATAAATAGCAAACAATATTCTTGTTTTGAAATTAGACAATCTCTGTTCAAAATAACTCTTCTTTTAATATTCAGTTCATTAAATATTATTGGCTTTGGAGTTGTAAAAGAAATTGGTGTTCCTACAATTCAGAATTTTCAGCGTTCAGATTATAGGGCTGGCACCCAAAATTGGTGTTCGGTTCAGGGTAGCAACGGGGTAATGTATTTTGGAAATAACGAAGGTTTGCTCAGGTACGATGGCCGATTTTGGAGCTCAGTTCATGTTCCAAATGGTTCGAATGTTCGTTCACTTCTATTTTCAAAAGCATCGCAGATTTTATATGCCGGGGCTTATAACGAATTTGGTTATTTCAGTAACGATTCGTTAGGGATGCTGAGTTTTACTTCACTGATTCCGCTGATTCCTGAAAAGTACCGCAATGTTGGCGACGTATGGAAGATTTTTGAAGGCCCTTGGGGTGTTGTGTTTCAAACATTTGAAGGCCTGTTTTTTTACAAAGATGGTAAGATTGAAGTTGTTGAGCCTCGAAGTATTTTTCATTACTCTTATTTCGTAAACGGAGTTCTGTATGTTTTCGACCGTGATAACGGATTGATGGAATTTCAGAATGGTTATTTGAAGAAGATTCCTTTAGGCGATTTCTTTATTAACAAGGAAGTGTGGTCTATTTTACCTCTTAACAATGATGAAATATTAATTGGAACGGCTAAAGAAGGTTTGTTTCGATATGATGGATTAAAGCTCGAGCCTTGGAATACAGAGGTTAACGAGTTGCTTAAAAAGCATCAGATTTATTCGAGCTTGGTTGTCGACGATAGGCATTTGGCGTTTGGGACCATTCAGAATGGGCTTATCATTTGTGATAAAAGAGGTGCTGTTAAACAGGTTATTAACCGAGAAAAAGGGCTTCAGAACAACACTGTATTAGCGATGTGCCTTGACTTAGATGGAAACCTTTGGCTTGGTCTCGATAATGGTATTGATTATGTTGAGATCAATTCGCCAATTACTTTACTTCAGGATTTTTTCGGCTTCGGAACAGGTTATACATCTGCTGTTTACAATGGATTACTTTATTTGGGAACCAATCAAGGTTTATTCTATTGTACCCCCGAGCGGTTTAAAAGCCCTTTTTTGAGTGCATCCGATTTTAAAATGGTTGAAAACACTTCGGGGCAGGTTTGGAGCTTGAAGGAAATCAATGGTTCATTGTTTTGCGGGCACAACAACGGCAGTTTTCTTATTAAAGGAACGAAGGGAATTTGTATTAGTGAAATTCCGGGATGTTGGGCTTACAACGAAATTCCTGGTTATCCCAATTTGTTTCTCGAAGGAACTTACAATGGTATTGAGCTTTGCAGGTACGTTAACGGAAGCATTGAGCATTTGAAAAAGGTTAAGGGAATAGATTATTCTTGTCAGGAAATGGTCTGTCTTAAAGATCGTTACGTGTGGGTTAGCCATGCGTTTAACGGTGTTTCACTTTTTCAGCTTACACCCGGGCTCGATAGCCTCCAACTTGTTCGGAAATTTGGCACAAAAGATGGGCTTCCATCCGATTTTTTGAACAAAGTAAGGTATCTTAAGAATGGCGATGTTATAATTACCACGGCATCGGGTATATATCAGTTTGATTATAAGAATAGTACTTTCTTCAAATCGGATAAATACAATAATTTATTTGGGAATAGGCCTGTTTTGTATATTCAGGAAGATAATCAGAACAATATTTGGTATATCTGCACTAACAACGAAGGGGGCGTTTTGCGCTTTCAGGAAGATGGAACTTATTCAAATGTAGTATACCCATTCTATAAGTTGAAAGGGAAATTTATTGGAAGTTTCTTTCATTTCAATGTTATCGACGATGAGAATATCCTTATTGCTCTCGAAAAAGGGTTTGCCCATTATAATCCCGAAATGGTAATTGACTATCGGAGGGAATATAATGCAGTTTTAAACAGTGTTTCGCTTCTAGGCAAAGGCGATATTCTTTATAATGGTGTGAGTGTTAGCGAATCGGGGGTTAACCTTAATTCGACTCCAAAGGTCAGGTATCGAGATAATTCACTTCGTTTTACCTTTTCGGCTTTGTTTTTTGAGGGGAATAACGAAACCCAGTTTTCATACAAAATGGATGGTTTTGACAAAGATTGGTCTGAATGGCAGACCGAATCGACTAAAGAGTACACCAACCTTCCAAATGGCGATTACACGTTCAACGTTCGCACCCGTAACAAGTATGGTGTAATTTCTTCGCCAAAACCTTTCGACTTTGTAATTCTTAGTCCTTGGTATCTTTCAATTCCGGCAATTCTGGTTTATTTAATTGTCTCATTATCTTTTATATGGTTTGTTGCTATGATGTTTTTCAGAAAGCTTGAAAAAGAAAGGATAAAAGAGATAGAGCTTCATAAACAGAGCTTTAAAGAGAAAGAAGAGAAAATGAAAAATGAAGCAATGATTGCTGAAAAGGAGATCATAAGGCTGAAAAACGAGAAACTTCATGCCGAAATGATCCATAAAGATAAGGAGCTTGCAAACTCTGCTATAAACTTGGTAAATAAGAACAAACAACTTCACAAGATAAAGGCCGACCTTCTGAAAATTGAAAGCGAGCTAAAGGAAGAGCTGGTTCGAAACAGAATATCGGTATTGGTCAGGAAAATAGACAAAGAAACCAGCAACGACGAGTCGTGGTCAATTTTCGAAACAAACTTTGAACAAGTTCACGAAGATTTTCTCAAGAGGCTCCGCGAACTTCATCCCGATATTTCGCCCAAAGAATTGAAGCTGTCGGCATACCTGCGTATGAATATTTCGAGCAAAGAGATAGCTACGTTAATGAGCATTACAACGCGTGGCGTTGAGATTAGCCGTTACAGGCTACGCCGCAAGTTCAATCTCGACCGCAATCAGAACCTTACCGACTATATACTTTCCATTTAATTTCGATCAAGAAAAACCTTTTTTAATTATTCCATTTAAGCAAACAACTCTTTTAGTCAAAAAAAAGTGTTGACAGGCCTTTTGTGCCCGATTGTGAAAGAGTTTTTTTTGGTGATGAGTTACTTGTGATTTTAATAATCACCACAAAATCAATAGAATGTTTTTTTTGTGATGTAGTAATGATGTGTCTCCCTTTTTTTTGTGATGTGTTTTTGTAGAGACATAAATATTGACGTTGAGGCGCATCTTCCTTTACTTCGTGCTAAAGTTTTTTTGAATTTACTATGGATAACTAAACAACTACTCATGATTTGTTGAAAATGCATTTTTCGGTTATCGATATTTTATATCCAAACCTAGTGCATTTGCAACGTTGAATGAGATCTAAAAAAAAGTTTATGAAAAAAAAAGGTCTGCTTTTACTATTATTTATGGTACTATGGGGCATTGGTTTTGCCCAACAGTATTCGGTTACCGGAAAGGTAACATTGGCTGACGATGGTAGCTCCCTACCCGGAGTTAGTATTACTGTAAAAGGTACAACCACAGGTACAATTACCGATTTAGATGGTAATTATTCCCTTGTACTTAAGAATCTTAACGTAACCCTTGTTTATTCATTCATTGGGATGCAAACGAAAGAGGTTCTGTTTACAGGTCAGCAATCTATTAATGTCACATTGTCAAGCGAAGCAATTGGTCTCGACGAAATTGTTGCCGTTGGCTATGGTGTTCAAAAAAAGAGTGTAGTCACAGCTTCTATTGCACAAGTTTCGTCCGAAGATATGAAGGGCATGACACCAACTCGTATCGACAATGCGCTTAAGGGTCTTGCTTCGGGGGTTACAGTTACTGCATCTTCGGGGCAACCTGGGGCCGAGTCGAGAATTCGTATCCGTGGTGTTGGCACAATTCACGATAGCGATCCGCTCTTTATTGTTGACGGTATGCCTGTTGATGGGGGAATCGATTACTTAAACCCAAGCGACATTGCATCTGTCGAGATTCTTAAAGATGCTGCATCTGGTGCTGTTTACGGTGCACGTGCTGCTAATGGTGTAATTTTAGTTACAACCAAGAGTGGAAGCAGAGATAGAGTTAAGGTATCGTACGATTTCTCTCAAGGTTATCAAAACCCATGGAAAGAACGTGATGTTCTAAATGGAACTGAATATGCCGTATTGATGAACGAAGGTTTTTTGAACTCGGGTAAGCCTGTTCGTTACGAAGACCCATATTCTTATGGCGAAGGCACCAACTGGCAAAAGGAAGTTTTCAATTACAATGCTCCTCAAACCAATCATCAATTGAGCATTAGTGGTGGAACTGAAAAGGTGACATACTATATATCTGCTGGTTATTATAATCAGGATGGTATCGTTGGTGGAAACTGGGACCGTTCAAACTACAACCGTTTATCTCTTCGTTCTAACCTTACTATTAATTTGTTAGACACAAAAGATCGTAGTTTCTTGAATAAGTTTACTATTGGCATTAACACTGCTTATTCCAAGACTAATTCTACCGGTATTTCAACAAACTCTGAATACGGCTCAATTTTAGGAAGTGCTGTTGCTTTTTCTCCGCTTTTAGGAGTCTATGAAAAAGATCAGGATGCAGCTGTTGAAACGTATGAAGTTAAGAAGGGTTTCCAGTTAATTCGCGATCCTAACAATGATTCGATATTTACAATTGCCGGTGCTGACTACAATGAAATAACTAACCCACTGGCACAACTTGCATTACCTGGCGAGAAAGGAAATGCTGACAAATTTGTCTCTTCTTTCTGGGGTGAATTGACTCTTTGGGATAATCTGAAATTTAAATCTTCGTTGGGTACCGACCTTGCTTTTTGGGGCAACGATGGATGGAATCCAAAATATTACCTAGGTCAATCGAATTATGCCAATGAGTCAAAAGTTTGGTCAAGTATGAACCGCTCTTTTGTGTGGCAGTTGGAAAATGTTCTTTCGTATGAAAAGAATATCTTAGGAGTACATAATATTCAAGCACTTGTTGGCCAATCGGCTAAAAAAACTGTTGGTCGAAATATAGGTGGCAGCAACCGATTCATGATTGAAGAAGACCCCGATAAAGCCAACATTGGTTTCACAACCGGAACTTCGAGCGCTGGAGACCAGACTGTTTTCGGAAGTGCATATAGCCCATACACAATGGCTTCGCTTTTTGCTCGTATCAGTTACAACTTCGACGAAAAGTACATGCTTCAGGCAACAATACGCCGCGATGGTTCTTCGAATTTTGGACCTGGCAAGCGTTATGGTGTATTCCCTTCAATATCTGCTGGTTGGAATGTGACAAACGAAGGATTTATGGCTAGTCGCCCCGATTGGTTTTCGACAATGAAAGTTCGTGCTTCGTGGGGTAAAAATGGTAACGAAAGTATTGGTGCATTCGGTTATGTTGCCTTAACATCCAGCGGCAACAACTATACTTTTGGTTCGGGCAATGGTACAATTAATACTGGAACAAAACCTAGCGGTTTAATTAATCCTGACCTGCATTGGGAAGAATCGGCTCAAACCGATATTGGCCTCGACTTTGGATTTTTTGACCAGTCACTTACGTTTACTGCCGATTATTACGATAAAGAAACAAATGGCATGTTGATGACAATGGTCGTTCCTTCGTATGTTGGTGATTCTAAGCCTACAGGAAATGTTGGTGATATGCGAAACTGGGGTGTTGAACTTGATGCCTCTTATAAACTGAAACTCGGGCAACTCAATATGAGAATTGGAGCTAATGCTTCTTATCTGAAAAATGAGTTGATCAATCTGGGTAATAGCGAAGGTTTCAGCAATTACGATTACTATCAGAATGTAGGTACAATTTCTCGTGCCGAAAACGGTTTCCCATTCCCTTTCTTCTACGGATATAAAACTGATGGCGTTTTCCAAACTCAAGATGAAGTTAATGCCTATTTGAACGAAAGTGAAAAAACAATTCAGCCTAAAGCCCTTGCTGGCGATGTTCGGTTTGTTGATTTGAACAGCGATGGTTTAATTTCGGAACTTGACCGTACAATGATTGGTAAAGGTATGCCCGACTGGACTTATGGAATGAACCTCAATGTTGATTGGAAAGGTTTCGATTTCAATGTAATGCTTCAGGGAACTGTTGGAAATGACATTTACGACGCTTCTCGACGAACTGATATTCCGTATATTAACCTTCCTGCTTACATGCTAAACCGTTGGACCGGTCCTGGTACATCAACCAAGCTTCCTCGGTTTACGTTTACCGATTTAAACAACAACTGGCTCTCGTCCGATTTGTTTGTTAAAGATGGCGACTACCTGCGTGTTAAGAATGTAACATTAGGTTATACTCTTCCTTCTAACCTTACAAAAACTGTTTTCATCTCCAGTTTGCGTTTTTATGTTGCAGCCGAGAACCTGTTTACATTCACTACTTACGATGGTTTTGACCCTGAAATTTCTTCTGGTGGAACTTCTCTTGGTATCGACCGTGGAATTTATCCTCAGGCCAGAACGTATACTTTTGGTGTAAACCTCGCATTTTAATATCTAAATTATAGAAAGATGAAAAGATTAAATATAATTCTTATCAGCATTTTAGCTGCATTTTCATGGAGCTCCTGTTCTGAGGATTTTCTTGAAGTTCAATCGGCAACTCAGTTGTACGTAGATGATTACTATTCAACACAGGATCGTATTTTTGAAGCGTTGGTGGCAGCTTACGATCCATTAACTTGGTGCGACTATGGCTGGGGGCAATACACCCACATTGGTTTGGTTTCCGATGTTATGTCCGACGATGTTTATGTTGGCGGTAGCGACGAAAACGACTGTATCTATCTTCACAAAATGTCTAATTATTCGGCCCTTCCAACATCGGTTACAAGCGATCTTTGGACAACTTTCTATTCGGGCGTAAACCGGGCTAACAATGTTGTGAAATATATGGGAAATGTGAGCAAAATTTCCGACCAGGATAAAGCTCTTTACCTTGCCGAAGCTAAAGTATTGCGCTCATTTTATTACACTTGGCTGTGGAAACTGTGGGGAAATATTCCTTACTATGAATCAAATCTGTCATATCCATACATCTCAAAGCAATCTACTCCCGACGAAGTTTACAATGGTATTGTAACAACTCTCGAAGATGCAATCAATAATGGTGGTTTACCAATGAAAGCTGCTGATGCTTGGAGTGGACGTGTAACTTTGGCGATGACTTATATGCTTTATGCCGAAGTTGTAATGTATCAGAATGATAACAGTCGTTATTCCAAAGCATTAGGTTATCTTGAACAGGTCATTAATTCGGGCCAATATAGTTTGGTAAGCAATTATGCAAGTTTATGGGAAGAAAGCGGAGAGTGGTCAGATGAATCAATTTTCGAAATCAACTATTTCAGTACCAATGGTAAACGAGCATGGGATAATGCTCTTGGCGACGGAGGATCTGTTTATCCAAAACTTATTGGAATAAATTCTCTTGCCAAAAGTCCAGATTTTGCTGGTGGTTGGGGTTTCGAACCTGTTCGCAAAGAAGCCTACGAAATGTACGATGAAAAAGATCAGCGTCGTGATGGCGGTATTCTCAACTTTGCAAAATATGCCGGCGAAACTGGTGCAACTTATGTTGGTCGTTATCAGGATCAAGGTTACTTCCTTAAAAAATACCTTCCTCGTGCCGATGGCAATGCAGGGCAGGCTGGTGCAGCCGATATGAATTACAACAACAACTTCCGTGTTTATCGTTATGCCGAAACATTGCTCGATGCTGCTGAACTGATTGCTCGTGGAGCTTCGGGCTCGGGCAGCGCTCAAAACTATCTCGACCAGGTTCGGTCAAGAGCTGGTGTGCCAAGTGTTTCTGCTTCAATTGATAATATTATTGCTGAACGTCGGTTGGAGTTTGTTGGCGAAGGAAAACGCTATTGGGACTTAATTCGTAGCGGATTGGCTTCAACGTATCTTGTTCCTAACGACTATCGTACGGTAACTTGGTCTGAGTCGAAGAAATATTTGCCAATTCCACAGGCCGAAATGGATGCTGATCCAGATCTTGTTCAAAATGCTTATTAATCACATTAAATGGTAATTACAATGAAAAAATTAGCAATATATTTTTTGGGGATAATGTTAGTCGGACTTAGCTTTGGTAGTTGTACGCCCGA
>CAZRXT010000091.1:0-8187 GCA_964604035.1 uncultured Prolixibacteraceae bacterium
CCGTTGGGATAACCACACGATCAATAGTCCAGAAAACATTCCGCTTGGTATAGTATTTCGAATGAATCAACAAAGCAAGGAAAATACCAACAACACCACCATGACTGGCCAAACCACCTTCCCAGGTTTTGAGAATTTCCCATGGATGCTGCGAGTAATAGTCCCAGGCATAAAAAATAACATGCCCTAATCTTGCTCCAACAACTGTTCCAACAATTATAAACATGAATAAGCTTTCAAGCCATTTCAGGTTCTCTTTTTCGTGTTTAAATGCTTTTTCAACGTACGAATAACCAAAAATAAAACCAATGGCAAACATCAGCCCATACCAACGAATGGGACGATTAAAGATCACAAAGATATCGGGATCAAAATTCCAGTGTATAAAGCTTAACGCATCGATCATATTCTGATTTCTTTAATGATTATTCGGGCAGGCCAACACCGTGACAGTTTTTGTATTTCTTACCACTTCCGCAAGGACAAGGATCGTTGCGCCCTACCCTTTTTTCAATTCTTACTGGTTGAACTTTCTGTGGTTCTTGCTGAGCTCCCGGATTGTTAGGTTCAGCTCCTAACCTGCCTGTTTGCATACGGCTCATGTCGGTACGTTTCTGTTCTGCAGCTTCGCGCACTTCAGATGCATCGCTAATAGGTATATGACTCTTGGCCAAAATAGATACAATCTTTCGGTTAACCTTGTTCATCATCTCTTTAAAGAGGTTAAATGATTCAAGTTTGTAAATCAAAAGCGGATCCTTCTGTTCGTAGGCTGCATTTTGAACCGACTGGCGCAAATCGTCAAGTTCGCGTAGTTGCTCTTTCCAAGCTTCATCTATTGTTGAAAGAATTACCTGTTTTTCGAATGAACGGGCAACTTCCTTGCTGTTGTTGTTATATGCTTTCTCGAGATTCGCAACTACCTGATAAAAGCGTTTACCATCGGTAAAAGGAACAACAATATTTTTGTACTGATGCGACTGATTTTCATACACATTCCTAATTACCGGATTTGCCTGTTTGGCAATGTTATCAATCTTCCGAAGGTATGTGTCAAGCAATTGTTTATAAATAACCTCTGTAATGTCAGAAGCACTTTTTCGTTTGAAATCGTCGGCATTAACTGAAGACTCAATAGAAGCGACACGCAATAATTCAAGATTGAAATCATCATAATCGCCTTCGTAATATTGATTTACAAGCTCTTCAATTGAGTCATACATGTTATTCATGATATCAACCTCAAGCCTATCGCCAAACAAAGCATGACGACGACGTTTGTAAACCACTTCGCGCTGCGAATTCATTACATCGTCATATTCGAGCAAACGTTTACGAATTCCGAAATTGTTTTCTTCAACCTTCTTCTGTGCACGCTCAATAGATTTCGAAATCATTGAATGCTGAATAACTTCGCCCTCTTTAAGGCCTAATTTATCCATGATGCCAGTAATCCTTTCAGAACCGAACAAACGCATTAAATCGTCTTCGAGAGACACAAAGAACTGAGAAGAACCCGGGTCTCCCTGGCGCCCTGCACGACCTCTTAACTGACGGTCAACACGACGGGAATCATGGCGTTCTGAACCAATAATAGCCAACCCTCCTGCCTTTCGAACTTCTGGGGTAAGCTTAATGTCGGTACCACGGCCTGCCATGTTGGTTGCAATAGTAACCGCGCCCCATTTACCTGCTTCTGCAACAATTTCGGCTTCGCGTTGGTGCAACTTCGCATTTAAAACGTTGTGCTTAATGCCTTTCATTTTAAGCATACGGCTTAACAACTCTGAAATTTCAACAGAAGTTGTTCCGACCAAAACAGGGCGACCTATTTTATTTAACTCAACAATTTCTTGAATAATTGCATTGTATTTTTCGCGTTTAGTCTTGTAAACCAAATCTTCGCGGTCGTCGCGGATAATCTTAGTATTTGTTGGTATTACAACAACATCTAGCTTATAAATATTCCATAACTCGCCTGCTTCAGTTTCGGCAGTACCGGTCATACCCGAAAGTTTATGGTACATGCGGAAATAGTTCTGCAACGTAACGGTAGCAAAGGTTTGTGTTGCAGCTTCAACATGAACCTGTTCTTTTGCTTCAATAGCCTGATGCAAACCGTCGGAATAACGACGGCCTTCCATTATACGACCAGTTTGTTCGTCAACAATCTTAACCTTCCCATCAATCACAACATATTCATCATCTTTCTCAAAAAGAGTATATGCTTTAAGCAACTGATTCAACGTATGAACACGCTCCGATTTAATGCTATAGTTTTCAAGCAGAATATCTTTTTTAGCTACTTTCTCTTCAGGTGTAAGTACAGTATTGCTTTCGAGCAAGGCAATTTCAGAGCCCATATCTGGCATTACAAAGAAATCAGGGTCACTAGTGTCGCCCGAGATTAAATCAATACCTTTATCTGTAAGTTCAATAGAATTGTGTTGCTCTTCGATAATAAAATACAGTGGATCAGTAACAACAAACATGTTCTTACTGTTATCTTGCATGTAAAAATTCTCGGTTTTGTGCATTAAGGCTTTGTTTCCTTCTTCGCTCAAGAATTTAATAATGGCCGAATTCTTAGGTAACCCTTTGTGGGCACGAAAAAGGAGCAAAGCACCATCTTCAAGCTCTTTTTTAGTCGCATCGGGCTTTGTCAAAAGCTTTTTAGCATCGGCAAGCAATTGGTTAACAAGCTTACGTTGCTCAGCAACCAAACGTTCAACCTTTGGACGATATTCAGCAAAAAGCTCATCGCCCGAAACTTGCTTAACTGGTCCAGAAATGATTAAAGGAGTACGAGCATCGTCGATCAAAACTGAGTCAACCTCATCGACAATTGCGTAATGATGTTTGCGCTGAACAAGATCTTCGGGGTTAATTGCCATATTATCACGCAGATAATCGAAGCCAAATTCATTGTTTGTACCAAAGGTAATGTCGGATAAATAAGCATTTCTGCGAGCTTCGGAGTTCGGTTGGTGCTTGTCAATGCAATCAACTGAAAGACCATGAAACTGATAAATAGGCCCCATCCATTCGGAATCTCGTTTTGCAAGATAATCGTTCACAGTTACAACATGAACACCTTTACCAGTCAATGCATTAAGAAATACAGGAAGAGTAGCTACAAGAGTTTTACCCTCGCCAGTTGCCATTTCTGAGATATTACCTTTATGAAGAACAACTCCACCAATAAGCTGGACATCGTAATGCACCATATCCCATGTAATTTCGTTGCCGCCAGCAAACCAGTGGTTATGCCAAATGGCTTTGTCTCCAGAAATTTCTACATTAGAGTACTTTGCAGCCAAATTCCGATCGAAATCATTTGCACTAACCTCTACTGTCTCATTGGTAGAAAAGCGGCGTGCAGTTTCTTTAACGATTGAGAAAGCGATTGGAAGTACATCCTCTAAAACTTTTTCAAGTTTTTCGTCAATAACTTCAACTAGCTTATCAATCTTATCATATAATTGTTCACTTTCCTCTAATTCAACTTCTTCTGCTCTAATTTTCATTTGAGCAATGTCATCTTCTTCCTCTTTAATGTAATCGCTGATTCGTTTCTTTAGCAATGCCGATTCTGCACGTAACTCATCGTTCGACAGTTCTTTGATTCGGGGATATTCAGCCTTAATAGCATCAACTAAAGGCATTAATTCCTTTATGTCCCTATCTGATTTATTGCCAAATAATCCACTTAAAAAATTTGCAATACCCATATCTGATTTATTTATTATCGATTAATTGATGTTCAACTCTAATTAATATTGAAAAACAAAAGTAATTTATTTGCAGTAGTATCTAAAAAGAGAAGAGTTAATTTGATGAAAAAACACTTTAAAAAAATACAAAAAGAACCAATATTTACCAATTAAAACAGCTTATTATTCCTTTATGAGGAAGAATAAGCTGTTCCAAAATCAATTAAAAAATTGATTATTTACTAAGGAATTTATTCGAAAACCTTCCTTCACGAATAGTTCTGTCCCGATTTATTTTAAACAACACACTAATCTGATTACCACCCATAATTTTGGGGCTCGCTTGAACTAAATCATTCTCCAGATAAAAACTATGAGCATAAGTAATGGTATAGTTTCTAAAGTCGAGCGTAAAATAAGGTTGCAGTAAAGTTGACGGATGATATTCACGTTTATGATTAACATTCAAGCCGAGTTGACCAACAAATTCAATCTCCTTCCTTACACCAACAATTGTTTTCTTAAACGTACCTTCGAGCATTAAATCTGCAAAATATTCAGTACAATTTCTCTTTGTATAGTATAAAACCGCAATCGTTGGAATAAAATAAACATCAAACCTATCAGAAGTATAAAGGTCAAGAAACTTCAATTTAGTATTTACAAAAAACTTTGTTGGATACAACGAATCGTAGGTGTTATAAGAAGAGTCTGCTATGTGATAATTTTCTTGGTCGAGTTTATTGTGCGTTTGAATAGCATTTATTGCGCCAGCACCTGCATCAACATGAACAGTTTGGTATAATGCAGCTACATCTGTAGTAAAAAACCAAGATCTATAGCTCTGATATTCGCCTAAAGCAGGGTCATGAAAAGTTTTATCTTCAGAACCTAAAGCATCCGAAATTAAGTGCAAATCATCAGCAAGATACCACATACCTTGTAACCGAGGGGAAAATGCAAGAATCAGCTTCCTAGGGTTCTTATTCAGAAGATTTGGAGCCAAATCGAGGTGATAACCGTAAGTTAAACCAATATTGGTTTCCATCTGAGAGTCAAAGACGTATTGATAAAACTGAAAACCCAGAGCAGCATTACCAAATTTCTTAAAAAACTCATTCACCTTACCGTCTTTTTTAAAGACATAACCCTGTCCAATTCTGGAATGAACACTCAAAAAATAGGTTTGAGGTGTTGAATTCGTGAGACCATAAAACCGCTGATCACGACCAAGCAAAACGGAATAATAATTCTGTGTCCCCACATAGGCAGGGTTCAATAGATAATCATCAAATAAATGATAGTTGTATTGAGTAGTTTGCTGAGCTTCTAACTTAAAGATCAACAAACAAAATATTATACCAGCTAGTATCTTTTTCATATTACTCATTTTACCTTCCGTTAGCCCTTAATATTGTAACATTACCATCAATGAGAATTTCCTGAGGTGTACCTTCAAACTTTCTTAATAAATAAATGTAAGTGCCAACAGGAACAGGTCGTCCTTTAAAATCTACACCATCCCACTTAATACCGGTTTTATCAGATATTCCTTTCTTACTGTAAACAAGTTCACCAAATGCAGTGTAAATCTGCAATGTATAACTCTGATATTGTGATCCATATATTTCCCAAACATCGTTTTGCCCATCACCATTAAGTGGTGTAAATACATTATAATAATCGATAGGAGGACAAGAATCACCCTCAATAGAGAAAATATCTTGTATAACTTCAGCAGTACATTCTGAGTAAACATCACGTACTGTAATTTTATATTTACCAATCCCTATTTCTTCAACAATCTTCTGTTTGTTTGCATAGTACAATTCATGACCAGGAGTCTTATCAATCATAAATGCAGGATCTGCTTTTATTGAATCGCTCCAATCTTCATACTCTTGGTCCCAACGCGATTCTATACTATCATACAACTCAACTATATACACAACACCCTGATCTCTATAGTTTTGAATGTCTACTTCAATAGATCCATCGAACCAATAATCACAATGTGGCTGAACGATTTCAGAAACTGTCACTTTTATTGAATCGAACTTAGCTCTGATTGAAGTAGTATCAATTCCCCAATAAATATTTTCAGGTTCATATTGGAATCCAGTCATTTTAGTTGCTGCTACACAACCGTTGATATCAACCAAACTCAGTTCATATTCACCTTCTAAAAGGCCATTAACCAACATTGATCCCGGCTCACTCGATTTTGAATAATCGTGTGTTTTATTATATGCTGTGAAGGTATATCCTAAAGGCATGCTTATAGTATGATCTACATCGCCAATAGTAACATTATATTCTATAACTCCAGTTTGTTGATTCTGACACTTAAGATCGTAAGGTTTAATGTTTTTCAATTCTATTTTCTCAGGTGTAAGGAACAATGTGTCAGCAAATGGTTCTGTGAATTCTCTCAAACCAGTAACATTCTGAACATGACAACCATTATCATCTTTCAAATAAAATTTATACGTAACATTAGGAATCAAATCAATTCCCTGATCAGATAACTTAATTGAAGTAACATCTGAAGTTAAAGATTTAGATATAAGCAGAGGATCAACAGCAAAAGTTGGGTCGTTAAAGCTAAAAGTATAAGGTCCTGTTCCTCCCAGAATATCAACCTTCATGTCTCCATGTTTGTCATAGTAGCATTTTAGACCTGTAAATTCGTAATCAACACTAAACAATTCAGGTTCAGTAAGCAAGAACACATCTTCAATTGCAGAAACGCAACCATTACTATCTTTTACAACAGCATATTTGTTTCCAACTAATTCGCCTATAAATAGACTGTCATTTTTACTGCTGTAGGTTGAACCTTTGTCTAAACTATAGAAATAACCAGGAGTACCACCAGCTACATGAATAATTGTAGTATCTGTCATGTAACCATAGCAATCCTTTTCGCCCCATTCAATGTTATCAATAACTAATAAATCAGGATTGACGATAGTGACAGGAGCAGGAAGGGTATCTGAACAACCTTTTGAATCAACTACAACAGGGGTAAAAACTCCACCATCGTACTTAACAATCTTGTATATATTGGCTGTTATTGCTTCAATATCAGCAGTAATAGCTTCGCCTATATCTTTTTTAAATGTATAACCACTATTTCCGCCGTCAACTTTAACTTGAATCCAACCATTCTTTTCGTCGTTACAACGTACCTGAAAATGATTGAGATAATCAATTGTCAATTCATTGGGGTTAATAATTGTAAATGAATTTTTGTATGTACAAGTATTTTGGTCTACAACAGAGTAATTGTATGTTGTAGAAGTTTCGCCAAAATGTCCTAACTGAGTGAATACTCCTGTATTATTGGCTTGATTATCAGCCTCGCCAATTAAAGAGAAAACTAAACCTCCAGTTCCTCCTCCGGCAGTAATTACGGCTTTACCATCTTGATCGTTATGACAGGTAACATTGGTTAAAACGATATTATCGACCTTAACAGGATCAGGATTTACAATTACAATCTTCGAAGAGGGAGTAGAACAATAATTTCGTCCATTCTTTACAATAGTTGCATAAACAGTGTACTCTCCTCCCGGCAGATCTTCAAAGAGGTTTTCATTCTGGTAACCCCTCTTAATAGCTGTACCATTAGTTGTTGTACCAATAGCATTATATTGTAGTGCATAAGGTAAACCTCCTGATGCATCAATTGTAATAGATCCGTCGGAAACGTTATTACAACTAACACTATCTGAAACAATTGTAGATATAATCAAAATATCATTGGGCTCGCCAACAGTAATATTCTCAATTTTCGAAACACAATCCTTACTATCTTTTACCTGAACTTGATAAGTGCCCGCAGCTAAGTTGCGAATAGGATTAGTTTTTTCAACTCCATTCAAGAAAGGTCTAAACCCTAATTCAGAGCCACCCTTAATTGTAAGTGTAATAACACCATCGGCCAAACCAAAACAAGAAACTGAATCTGTTTTATATGTAAACGTTACTGAATCAGGCTCATCAATAGTAACCGGAACAACGTTCGAAGAACATAAATTTCCATCGGCTACAACCAAATTATATTCGCCTACTTCAACATTCGGAATAGTATATAAATTTCCTGAAAAAGATGTTCCAGCTGAACCTGTTCCTTCAAGACCATAAGAATAATTGCCGTCTCCTCCCTTAATTGCAAAAGTTATTGTTGCATCGTTTGCATTATTACAGCTTACGTCTTTGGGAACAACGCTATTAAGAATCAACGAATCGGGTTGACCAATTGTAAATTTGGTTTTTGCACGACAACCATCAGTGTTTGTAGCAGTTAAAGTATAAGTACCTGCATGAAGCTCTATGATTCCGGGAGCAATATCAACATCTACAGTACCACCAACAACATTAATTGTTTTATCAACAGCCCAACCTCCAATAACAGAAAGTTGAACATCGGTAGTTCCATTATAACACAATATAGGATCGTATATTGGAG
>CAZRXT010000092.1:0-8182 GCA_964604035.1 uncultured Prolixibacteraceae bacterium
ATTAAATGTGGATAGATTTGTGAATGATTGCGACCACAGAAAAAAATGCTAAAGCATTCGTAGCTTACCACGATTGCACATCTTTTTCACATCTACCACTCATAGTTATACTAATTAACAATTGACTTCGGTCATAAAAAATTGTATTATGAGTTACTTATTTACTTCAGAATCGGTTTCGGAAGGACATCCAGACAAAGTTGCCGATCAGATTTCAGATGCTATTCTGGACAAAATCCTTGCTTTCGACCCAAATTCGAAAGTGGCATGCGAAACCTTAGTTACAACAGGGCAAGTTGTCCTTGCCGGTGAAATCAAAACAGAGACTTACATTGATGTGCAAGAAGTTGCACGCGAAGTAATTAACCGCATTGGATACACCAAAGCAGAATACCGTTTCGACGGCGATTCGTGTGGTGTATTTTCAGCTATTCACGAACAAAGCCCAGACATTAACCGCGGTGTTGTTCGCGAAGACCCAATGAATCAAGGCGCAGGAGACCAGGGAATGATGTTCGGTTATGCATCAAAAGAAACCGACAACTACATGCCATTATCTCTTGAACTATCGCACAAATTATTGCTTGAACTAGCTGTTATTCGTCGCGAAGGTAAAGTAATGACTTATCTCCGCCCTGATGCTAAATCGCAGGTCACTATCGAGTACGATGAAAATGGTGAACCTAAACGAATTGACACCATTGTGGTTTCAACTCAGCACGACGATTTTGCAAAACCTTCTGATTCTTCGGTTGAAGCGCAGTTAAAAGCTGACGAAGTAATGTTGGCAAAAATCAAAGAAGATGTTATCAACATTCTTGTTCCAAGAGTGTTGGAAACTCTGCCAGAACGCGTTAAAGCTCTTTTCAACGACAAAATTATCTACCACGTAAATCCAACAGGAAAGTTCGTAATTGGCGGACCTCATGGAGACACTGGTTTAACAGGCCGTAAAATTATTGTCGACACTTATGGTGGCAAAGGCGCCCATGGAGGTGGAGCATTCTCGGGTAAAGACCCATCGAAAGTTGACCGTTCGGCAGCGTATGCTTCGCGTCACATTGCTAAAAACCTTGTTGCAGCGGGTGTTGCCGACGAAATTCTTGTTCAGGTTGCTTATGCCATTGGCGTTGCTAAACCAATGAACATTTTCATCAATACTTATGGAAAATCGAATGTAAAAATCAGCGATAGTGAGATTGCCGAGAAAGTTGAAAAACTATTCGACATGCGTCCAAAAGCAATTGAAGAAAGGCTGAAACTTAGAAATCCGATTTACGAAGAAACAGCAGCATACGGACACATGGGACGCGAGCCAAAAAAGGTTGTAAAAACCTTCACTTCGCCTTATTTCCCAACTGTTGTTAAAGAAGTTGAGCTTTTCACTTGGGAAAAACTCGACTATGTTGACAAAGTTAAAGCTGAATTTGGATTGTAATAACTTCAACTCGAAAATAGTAAAAGTCATCTCGAAAGGGGTGACTTTTCTTTTTTGGAAGAAGTAAGAATTATCGCCTTTGAATATCGTTCAAAAACATCTGCCCAATTTCAGAAATAGTAGTTTCAATTGGGCGGTAAGAGAAACCTATTGCCCTAGTAATTTTCGAACCGTCAAACAACTTCTTCTGAATAGAATTGCGAACCGTCTCTTTAGAAATCAAAACCTTCGAGCCCGATATTTTACTGAGCATCAAAGCAGCTCTCCATCCTATCTCCAACAACAACTTAGGTGCAAAATATTTTGGCGGCTCTTTTCCAACCGAGTTGGCAACCATAGCAAAAAAATCTTTGTAGTTCAGATTAGTTGAATTTAACACAAATCGTTTATTCTTGTGTTTAGCCCACTTTTCGTCGACCGACAACGCAATTAAAGCAGCCGAAACATCGCGTACATCAACAAAACCTGTACTTCCAGAAGTGTAAAATTTTAAACGTTTATATATGTTTTCGAAGAACGAAGGACTCCCTGTTGTCCACTCGCCCGGGCCTAAAATAACCGAAGGATTAACAATCACGCCCTCGAGGCCTTCGTTGATTCCTCGCCAAACTTCCATTTCAGAATAATACTTTGAGAAACTGTACCCCGAATGCTTTTTATCTGGTATCCAATATGTTTCTTCGTTTGCAGCAAAACCGTTCTCACTTGCGCCCAATGCAGCAATTGAACTAACATGAAAAATTCTCTTAACTCCTTTTTCCAAGCAAGCGTCAACAATATTTGCAGTGCCACTAATGTTTATATCCTGCATTAATGCAAACTCCGACGAATCGAAAGAAACCATGGCTGCACAATGAAAAACATAGTCGACACCATCAACCGCACTCAAAATTGCATGATAATCGAGCACATCAGCTTCGATCCACTCAATTTGAGAAAGATAAGACCACGCGTTATCAGCATAGAAACTGACATTCTTTTCGAACTGTTCAATCCGGCTACTATTGCGACATAAAGCTCTAACAGAAAAACCCTTGACCAACAAATCATTCACTAACCGAGAACCCAGCATTCCGGTAGCACCTGTAACCAATACTTTTAAATTGCGAGTTTCCAAAGTAATGCTATTAACTATTCCAAGGTGTAATTGCTTTTGCGCCAAAGTGTTTAGCTACAATTGCATCAATCTTCATTCTATAAATGCCAACATTTTTAACAGCAGGTTCGCTAAAACTAAACTCTCTGTTGCTGTATTGTTTCATAAAAACATGAAGAGCTTTAATCTTTTCATCATAATCATCAATGAATTCGATCAACCCTTCAGTAATTACTGATTTAGATTTCACACGCCAACTACAGGCAATATCCTCATCCTGATAAGCTAGATCGTCGCCAGCACAAAAAGTTATGCAAGCTTTCGGATTTTCTTTCATAATTTGCCACTTACGGCCAAATTGGCCGGAGTGAAGGTAAATATAGTCGCCATCGAGGCTAAAATTCATCGGAATCACATAAGGCTGATTATTAGAGTCGCTCAACCCCAAGAAACAAGTTTTACACGATCTGATAATCGCATCAATTTCATCTCTATTCTCAATTTGATAAGTTCTCATGAATTACATTTATGATGTTACTGCTCTTTTTCCTAATTTTTTTGAAAGTTCCTTTTCAACCTTTTTCAGGTTTGTAATTACAGTTTGTAGTTCCATTATTTGAGTTAAGTCGCCTGAGGGATCAATCGTACCGATCTTTTTCATCATTCCAGAAATCATTTGTTTCACTTGCCTAAATTTATACTCTTCAATAAGTTTAGGAACCAGCAAGTGAAGAATCTCGTGTTCATCTTCTACAAAAGAGCCTTTACGTTTCCACATGGTACTCTCGGTATATTTGTCGACCAGCAAGCCACTAACCAGGTTGCACACTTCGCGGTTATCGTGCTGAACAAAGAAACGTTCGGGATTAAAAAACTCCTCGTCGCAATGTTCTTTAAATTCATCAAAAACAAGTTGATATAACGGATCGACTGAACGCAAACCATCATTCTCAATTTCAGCAACAATATACTGCCCAACCTTTATCGTTTCGGTCTTACCTGTTTCCTCATTTACAACCGAAAATAAATCGTGGCTATAATAACGCAACATAATTCTGAGCAAAGCCTTTTCTTCAACATCACAGGGATTTTTTCCAACCAAAGGTTCAGCAGAAGGCCTAGTTACAGAAGCAACTCGGGCAGCTTCTCTTTTCTCCTGCACCTTGTTATCTTCGGAAACTTTCGATTTCAGCTTTCCAACTTCTTCATAAATAATATCTTCCGAAACATCGAGCATATTACTGCATTCGCGTATGTACACCGAACGGGTAATTGCATCGGGGATAACAGATATTGACTTTACGATATCACTGATTAGCTTAGCCCTTGCAATCGGATCATTATCAGCCTCCTTAAGGAGTAACTGAGTTTTAAATCTGATAAAGTCAGTTTCGTGAGTTGCGATATAAGCGATCAAATCAGACGAACTCATTGATCGGGCAAAAGAATCGGGGTCTTCACCTTCGGGCAAAGGAACAACCTTTACGTTAATTCCCTCTTCAAGAACCATATCAATACCCCTTATAGAGGCTTTAATTCCCGCATTATCGCCGTCGTAAATAATTGTAATATTCGGTGTGAACCGTTTAATCATGCGGATTTGATCGGCAGTAAGCGAAGTGCCCGAAGAAGCAACAACATTTTCGATACCCGATTGGTGCATCGAAAGCACATCGGTATATCCTTCTACCAAGTAACACTTATCGCTTCGGGTAATGGCATTTTTAGCAAAATAAATACCATACAAGACCTTACTTTTGTGATAAATTTCAGACTCAGGCGAGTTGAGATATTTAGCCACCTTAGGGTCGGTTTTAAGCACCCTGCCACCAAATGCAATTACACGCCCTGCCAGATTGTGAAAAGGGAAAATAACCCGCCCAGAAAAGCGATCTCTAACCCAGTCGTCACGTTTAATCGAAAGTCCAGTCTCTTCAAGGAACTCCATTTTGTAGCCTTGCTTTTGGGCCGCTTGGGTAAAGAGGTCTTTCTGATCGGGACAATAACCCAATTGAAATTTTTTGATTATATCGTCACGAATTCCTCGTTCCTTAAAATAGCTCAACCCAACGTTCCGTCCTTCGTTTTCGTTATAAAGAAAATTGGAGAAATATTCGCGCGCATAATTTGAAACAATCATCAAACTTTCGTGACGATTTCTCTGAGCAATAATTTCGGGCGACTCTTCCTCCTCAACTACATCAATGTGGAATTTTTTTGCCAGAAATTTGAGTGATTCAAAATACGAAAGGTGTTCATGCTCCATAATGAAATTTACAGAACTACCACCTTTGCCACATCCGAAGCATTTGTAGATTTGCTTTGAAGGAGATACAGTAAACGAAGGAGTTTTCTCATTATGAAATGGGCAATTCCCCAGATAATTTACCCCTCTTCGCTTAAGAGAGACAAAATCCTGTACCACCTCGACAATGTCGGCAGCATCCATTATTCGTTCAACCGTAGACTGATCAATCATTCAACAAATGTAATGAATAGAACCCAAAAAATAGATTGGCAAAAACCTTGTCATGCCCCATAAATCTAAGATATCAGAGATTAAATTTCTCTTATTAAAACACAAATCAAGGCTTATCAGAAAGAACAAAGGGAAAGATTTTCATCTTTCCCTTCTTTATGTGGTGCCTCCAGGAATCGAACCGGGGACACATGGATTTTCAGTCCATTGCTCTACCGACTGAGCTAAGGCACCAACATTTATTTTGTGGCGACAAAAGTAAACCATTTTTCTTAAAATGCAAACAAAAAATCTATTCCTCGAAAAAAAATGACTTAGAGAATATTAGTACAGCTATAAATAAGCACATTAAGAAGGAAGAAAAAAATGATTCAATAAATTAGTTTGTTTTTTGTTTGCAATTAAAATTTTTTTCTAAATTTGCACCCGTCTTCAAAAACAAAGGTACTGTCCTATGGTGTAATTGGCAACACGTCTGGTTTTGGTTCAGAAGAGTCTAAGTTCGAGCCTTAGTAGGACAACAAAAAAACCTGCAAAACTATTGCAGGTTTTTTCAATTAAAGTAATTTTGTCGACACATTGTCCTGTGGTGTAATTGGCAACACGTCTGTCTCTGGATCAGAAGAGTTCAGGTTCGAGACCTGACAGGACAACAAAAAAAGAGTTTCAATAATCATTGGAACTCTTTTTTTGTTGTATAGCAAACCGAATCAAATCAATACGACTTCCCTCTCTTGCCGAATGTTGGATACAAAAAAACGGCCATCGAATGATGGCCGCTGAACTATCTTAGAAATAAAATGTACTTCGTGATCCTCGCTTAGTTTGGTACTTGCCCCTTCTAACAACTTTGATAATTGAACGCCGGTTAAGTGCGTGTTCTTCTTCAGTACACTCTTCTCCATCTTCGCAATGGTTAAGCAACTGTGTCTCACCAAAACCTGTATATTCAATAATTGTAGATTTAAGACCTTTAGCTGTAAGGTATTTATAGGCCGATGCAGCCCTCAATTTCGACAATTTCAAATTGTATTCATCACTACCTTTTGAGTCGGTGTGCGATTCAATTAACACCTCAAGATCGTTGTATTGTTTTACCAATGTAATAACCTTGTCGAGAATAAACGCAGCATCATCGAGGATTTTGTCACTATCGTAACCATAGTTAATATGTTCAATTTGAATCACCTGTAATTCACCTCCATCAACCATTTCCATGCTCAAAGGCTCGAGCTGATCAGGTTCATCCAACATATCGAAACTCATTTCGATAAAAACCTCAACTTCAATTTTTTCATTAGGCAATTTATTGTATGTCGAAATATCTTTCTCTGCAGGTAAGTAGCCCTCTTTTGAAACAGCTAACCTGTAGTTACGTTGTTTAAACGCACTAAAAAGGAATTCGCCATCTTCTTTAGTATAAGCCACATCAACAGTATCCTGATTTTCATCGAGGAGAGCAACCTTAACCCCTGCAATTTCATAGGTATTAATCCTATCGCGAATAGTACCCCTGATTTGCACAGGAATCCAAAGAATCTTCAATTTATAAATATCGTCATAACCTTTTCCACCAACACGGTCTGAAGAGAAAAATCCATTAAAGCCTGCATCGTCGAGGTAAATACCAAAATCGTCTCGCGAGCTGTTAACAGGAAAGCCCATGTTCTCAACTTGTTTAAAAACGCCCCGGTCAGGAAGTGCCATATAAATATCCAAACCTCCCATACCTCCTTTACCGTTCGAAGAAAAATAAAGCACACCATCAGAAGCAATAAATGGGAAAACTTCTTCGCCTTCAGTATTGATCTCTTCGAGATTAATTGGAGCACCCCAAACGCCATTTTCTTTTCGGCACCAGTAAATGTCATTTCCACCCTTTCCTCCGGGCATATCTGAGGCAAAATAGAGCAGGTTTCCTGTTGGATCGAGCGAAGGGTGACGCAAGTTATAAAGCTCGTTATTGTATTTAAAACCTCCTTTCAATTGCCATTCGTTGTTTTCGAAATCGGCAAAATAAATTTGAAGATTATTTTCGCTTGTTTTCTTACTACTCGACTTTGCACTTCTGTTACTGTTAAAATACATTCTTTTGTTGTTGACATCGAATGTAGCAGGTCCATCATGAAAAGAAGTCATTAAATTCTTAGCAAAAATAGCCGGTTTTGAAAAGTTACCGTATTCGTCTATATTAACATAATACATATCCAGGAAAGGCAGATTATCCCAATTGTATTTAGGGTCTCTGTTATCTTCCGGGTCACCTGTAGATACGTAAACAAGTTTGTTTTCATAAACAACAGAACCCCAATCAGCACCTTTAGTATTGAAAGGCACATTTTCGATTTCGTAACGGATTGAATCTTTGAGAAGGAAATCGATATAATCAAGAAGCGATTGTTCAAGATTTATACGTCCATCTTCGGGCCGCATGGTAGAATATTCCTTAAGTGCGACTTCCGAATCAGCGAATTTTCCATTACTCTTCAAAGCCTGCGAAAAGTGAAAAATGTCTTCAGGAGTTTGCTCGTTCATATCAATAAGAACCTTCAACCATTTCTCAACATCTTCTGTTTTGCCAATATTACGATAGCAATCGGCCAGTCGTCGTACAACATAGGCATTGTTCTTATCCTTTTCGTAGGCATAAGAATAAAGGTCGATAGCTTCCATCCATGAAAAATCGGCAAAAGCCTGATCGGCAAGCCTAACAGTAATTGAACTTTTTTGTCCTTGCGAAGTATTTGCGAATGCGGCAAATAGAACAAAGAAGACAAACGATATAATATACTTTCTTCCCATAGTCTAAACGTTTAAAAATACCTTGGAGATCGAACTCGGCCTCGACCAAAACTAAAGTCGAAGTTAACCAAAATCTCATGGGTTCCTTTACTATAAACTCCAATTTCAGTTGTTGTCAAATCGTAGGCGTAACCAATTTTTAGCTGTTTTGTTGCCTGAACTTGCCCCATAAAGCCGAACGAGTTTCCAAAACGGTAAGTTGCACCTACCCAAAGTCGCTCATAAAAAACAGCCTGCGCTGTAAGATCAGCCGAAATTGGAGCATTAGGTGTAAATCTCACCATAAAATAAGGTTTAAATTTAATAATTCTACTGAAATCAAATACATAACCTCCCATAAAAAATGCATGAAGTTCTTCTTTTGAAA
>CAZRXT010000093.1:0-3242 GCA_964604035.1 uncultured Prolixibacteraceae bacterium
TTGGCAGCCTTGGTTTAGACAGTGGCTACCCTGCCCTACTTCCAACGTCGAATGTATCATTGGTATTTCTAATGGGCGGAGTTCAGAAGAAACCTGTTGTTGTAAACGATGAAATTGTAATTCGCCGAATGATGACCCTGAATGCTGTATTTGACCACCGAATTGCCGATGCTTCACATGCCGCAACGTTGTTCCGTTTCATCAAACAGATAATAAGGCATCCCGAAGAATTAGAAAAAAAGTAAAAAAGCCTATTTTAACTGTTGCAATACAACTAAAAAATTCAACATGTCGGGGTTGTTGGGTTCGAGCATGCGGTAAACGGAAAGAATTTGTTTCAACTTCGGAACATCACTATTCTGTACAAATTGGTTGCAAAGTGAGTAACATACAATTCCCAAAAAGCCTTTTATTCGCCTGTAAGCCATAAGAGTATAGGTATATGACTCGGATGCAATATTTAAATTCAAGGCATCGACCTCCTTTTTCCACCACACCGAATCTTGTTGCAGTAGTGCATTGTAATAAGCTTCTCGCTCTTTCATTTCAAACCGGATGCTTGCCATAAGTTCTTTTTGCTGAAGTTTATAACCTTCGCTTTGCATCAACTTTTCTGAAACAGAAGTAAAAGAGCCTTCACTTTCAAACTCTGCCGAATGAGCTAGATTTTGTGCAATAATAGCCGCCTGAATTGGCTTTCTATGTTGAGTCAGAGAATCGATGCGTAACGTTTGCTCTTCAATATACGTTTTCATCATCTGCTCTTTGTCAATGCCGCAAATAGCATCAGAAGTGGTAAGTTGCAAATATCCAAAAGCTTGAGTCAATAAAGATTTTTCGGGCCACGAATGAGAGGCATCAGTTATTTCGATCGACAAGTTTGGAGGCACAAGCGAAGGATTTAGCACAAACTGCGCTGCTTCAACAAAATTAAAATCATCGATGCCCAAAATAGCCACCAACGGACAATGAACGGCTTTAATTTGATTGGGCTGAGCAAGTGCACCACAAGCAATTACACCATCGACCCGATGATTTGCAGCAAACCCGATAGACATACGCGCACCGCCTGAAAAACCTCCAACAAAAAGAGTTTCGCCAACAGGGAAACGGCTTTTCACATCAGCTATCAGCTCTTCAATCTCCTGAACGTAAGCGGCATCGTTGTTTTTTATCAGGTTTGAACCAACAACCACTGCCGGATACTTTTGCACCGCATCTTTAAACTGAGAAACAGCAAGTTTTCCATCGCCATGAGGATCAATTACAACCAACAATGGCAAATTTTCACAACCTACTTCTACCGAAGGGATAAAAATATGGTAGCCATGCTGTGTATTCGACTGACAAGTAACGGTTTGATCAACAGCAGATGACGACTCAGAAGTTTTTGCTTTCGATTGACAAGAAACTGAAGACCAGAAAAATGCAGGAATCAGAATCAATAGAACTAAAGGAGAAGTACGCATAATCGAGATTCTTCCGGTCTATTCGTCGTCGTCGCCAACATTAAGCTCCAACGCTTTAACAGGCGCAATAGCATTGCCAGCAATTCCTCGAATAGAACCATACATATCAATGGTATTGGTTATTACCTTTTCAATTTGCTTTTCGCGTTCCTTCCAAATTTTTTGCATGGCGCGCTTTTCCCTATCCATTTCGAACTTAAGGGTTGAGAACCCTTCAACAATAGTTTCGACACGCAAACGAAAATCGTCGCTGGTAAGGTAGTGGTAAAGCAAGTCCATTTTGTCGCCTTTATTTTCCTGCGACGAGCGGATGGAGTGTTCGCGGAGAATCATTTCGCGCAACACAAAAAGTATATTTTTTACGTCGTGATAAGTGCAGATCCAAACCCCGTCGCGGCGGCCAAAATGCTCCATATCTTTAGGCAAAACCTCTGTAACAATCACTGCAAGTACAGCACCCTGTTCGCGCTGATCGTCTTTGAGTTTTTCGATCCACTGTTCGGAAAAGCTCTTGGTACGCTTGCTTTCGTAAATAATTTTTCCGCATACCTGCTGCAACGGATTAATGACCGTTTGAATAATATCGGCACCTTTTATCCCCTTTCCTACTTCATCAATCAGGTCGAACGGAAATTCTGAACGCAACAAATCTTCGAGGGCCAACTCTTGAACTTCGCCCTGCATCTGCATCGAACCCTGTTCGGCCTTGCGCTGCATCTCTTCAATAAGCTTTTTCTGATCGTCGAGTTTCTTCTCAAACTCTTTTATGCGCAGGTCGTTTTTATCCTGCTCTTTTTTACGTATTTCGACGGCAATCTCTTCGCGCTTTTCGAGCATCGTTTTTTCCAGCTCGAGTAGCATCTCCTCTTGCTTCTCCTTCAATTCGGCCTCTTTCTGCAAAATAATCAGCTCTTTCTCTTTCAACTGTTTATTTTCAGCTTTACGCTTTTCGTTCTCCTCTTCAAGTTGCTTGATCTTCGTTTCCGAGTCGTCTTGAATACTCTTTCGAATCCTCGCCTTCTCCTCCTCAAACTGTTTAAGCTTTTGCTCAAATTCCTCTTGAGTACTTTTTTTCAGACGTTCTTTATCTTCAGCAAGTTGGCGCATTTTCTGCTCCAACTCTTCGTCGGTGTTCTTTTTTAAACGAAGGCGTTCCTCTTCGAGCTTCTTTTCGAGCCGCTCTTTGAAAAGTTCGTTTTCCTTCTCCTTCTTCTTTTCAAAATCATCTTTTTCCTTTTCGAGCGACTCTTTTTGCTTGTTGTAGATGGCAGCCTGCTGTGCTATTTTATGCTCATACTCTTTTCTAATCTGCTCTTCGGCCTGATTAAAGAAAGCATCTTCGACCTGAAACTGGTGACCACAATTGGGGCATTTTATCTTATTTTCCATTTGTTAAATATATAATCGACATAAAATTACTAAAAAGAAGGTAACTATACAGAATCAAGTATCAAGACGCAAGTATCAAGACCAAAACTGATTAGATTGTTGAAACATTACATTTTTTTTTATATTTTTAATCAATTATTAATCAAACCATTTCTTGATACTTGTGTCTTGTATCTGAATAATTACAAAAGGAGTAATTAATCCGTCTTAAAAATAAGAAAACCGTTCAAAAGAAATAGAATTCAAAATCTTATTTAATCTCAAACATTTATACACTACTAATAATCAATACGAATAACAGAAAAGACATTCCGAAATGCTTAAATTCAACCATGCTGTGTGCACATTTTACTGCATTTGACACTATGTTTGCGAAATGGACTA
>CAZRXT010000093.1:3342-8066 GCA_964604035.1 uncultured Prolixibacteraceae bacterium
ACTGCCAAGTGCAACGCAACTTGCTGAAATACGCAGAATTTCGCACCGCAAAACAGCCATCGACGCGTTACGGTTTCTTCATCATGACGCAGAAAATTCGGCTCTTTTACCTGAACCCGGAAAACAACTTTTGGCCAATGAAGCTGAGAGTTTTGCGGCTCAATATCAACATACAGTTTTTAAAGCACCGTGGTCAAGTAGCGGCAAAGGACTTTTATGGGTAACCGACTCATTTCCAACCAGAGCATTGAGCTGGTGTCGGAATGTGGAGGCAAAACAAGGCAGCATAATTGGCGAACAGGCATTAGAAAATGTTCAAGACTTTGCTGTTGAGTTTAAATGCACTGAAGGAGAGGTTTCTTTTGAAGGTTATTCACTGTTTAAAACTCATAATCACGGGAAATACAAAGGCAATACTTTAGCTAGCGATAAAGCTATATTGCAAGCTATTACCAAATATATTCCTGAAGAATTTTTACTGAAAATACAAAATCAATTGCGACTGTTTGTCGAAAAAGAGATTGCCCCCTACTATTCGGGCTACTTAGGAATCGATATGTTGGTGTACAATAAAAACGGCGCATACTTATTGCACCCTTGTATTGAAATTAACCTACGCATGACAATGGGTTTAGTAGCTCGGTTATTCTACGATAGGTTTGTTGAGCACAACTGTTTGGGGCATTTTTATACCGACTATTTTCCTTCTTCGGTTGAGTTACAAAATGATCATATTCAACGCACACAATCGATGCCTTTGAAAACCAAAAACGGAAAGATTTTAAGTGGTTATATGGCACTTTCAGAGGTGAATGAACATTCGCACTACCGAATACGGATAGAGATAGACCCTCAAAACACCTAACTTCAGCAAAAAAAGGGCTAAATAGCTAAGCTATCGCCCTTTAAATATTCTTTTAGATGTAGCTTACTCAATAATCAATTTCTGATTAAATGAAGATCTGACATCTGCAACTTTAACGATATATGTTCCTTTGGAAAGTATGGGATCAATTACCGTTTTCTTCTGTGAAAGATTTGATTGATAAACCATTCGCCCCTGAAGATCAATTATCTGAACATGCGACGAGCTATTTATATCGTCAACTTCCAACGTAAATTGACCACTATTTGAAGGATTTGGATAAAGCTGAATAGTTGCAGCCAAATCGTTCATGTCAATTGCAACTCTGTTTGTTGCCGCAATATTTATTGTATACGAACTTGAGCAAGAATTACTATTGGTGTATGTTACAACATAATTGCCCGATTGAATGGGTTGAATATTGCTCAGCGAAATCTCTCTTGAGGTAGCTGTAAAGTCATTAGGGCCACTCCACACCCAAGAACCATCAGTTCCAGCGGTTGGCGATACAACTACAGTATCGCGGGTATAAATTGAAATTGAAGCCCGTAACTCTTTGCCGCCCCCATTAACCTGAACAAAAGGTACAATTGGAGTTGATGGGCAACCACCGTAAAGGGAATCCATTTTCTCGGCCCATAAGCGTTGGATACTTGCAGCTCCAGCAGCACTTGGATGAACGCCATCGCTATTTAATTCGGCAGGATGAGCCAGGAACCAAGTATATAAATCGGGACCAGGAACCAGTCCGTTGCTGGCAGTAAGATCATCGACCGCCTTTAGAAAATCTGGATTTACCTGCCAGGCTGCTGCGGTTTCGTTAGTTGCCAAAACCCGTGCAATAATTGGCTGAATTCCATAAACTTTACACGAATCGATTACCAACTGAAGGTTCCGCTTAAACGTTGCCACATTACCATTACTTCCGCCCCAGGCATCGTTTGTTCCCATTTCGATAGCCCAAAAATGAGCATTCCCAGCCATTTTCAGATAGTTGGAAAGATTCTTTGCAAAGTCGGTGCTGGAAATACAGCCAATGCCACCACGAATCATAACCGGATTATAATCAGGATGTTTTTCAGTAACTATGTCGGCATAATTTACTGCGGGAGGTGTTCCTTTAAAAGTATTTGCCGAGATACTTGTCCCCACAAAAAACCAGACATCTTCGTTGCTATCAGAGGCGTCGTACACCTGAATTTCATCAATTCTCCCTCCGCCTTTAATAATTTCCATTTTCAACCATTTAGCACCAACAAAATTGATTAAATGGCCACGAGCACATACAATATTGTTTCTGATTGAATCGGCAATAGTCCAGTCGCCATCCAATCCATTAGTTGAGTTTGATGAAACAAGTAAATTGTAATCAACAGGAAATGCATTAGAATTGGGGCATTGCGAAGGCGACAATTCATTAGACCAAGCATAACTTGGGTTGTTCCAATTGAAGAAAATTTTTGAAGGTCCCGAATCTACAGGAATCGCAATCCATGAATTATTAGCAGCAGACCATGAACTGGCATTAAATTTATTATCAACAAGATATGCAGCATTACCTTTTGAAGTAAAGACTGTTTTTCCGTCGGATATTTTTGGATTCGGAAGAATTACTGAAAAGGCATGACCAACAAAAGCTACTGTGAAAAATAAAACAAGCATTGCTTTTCGCCTTTGACCACTGAATTGAAGAATTTTTTCGAACATTTTTGATGATTTGTTAGTTTGAATTTCGAACGCAAAGTAATACTTAACTACACGTTGAATGTCCAAAAAAACTATCATCGAACATGGTCAATAGTATCAAAACAACAACCCGAAACAAAAAAAACAGGCTTAAATGTAGTATTCAATATTGTCGATCCACCCTTGCTTAATTGCATACATCACTAATTCTGATACATTTGACACCTGCATCTTTCGGAAGATATTTTTCCGATGGGTATTCACCGTATGAAAGCTAATGTTTTTATGGAGAGCAATTTCTTTCGTGGTTAACCCCTTCGAAATCAGTTTCACAATCTCAATTTCACTACTGGTTAATGTTTTAGATTCATCAATTGTTTGTTTTGCCGATTTCATCTCAAGTATCATATCGAGCAAAATACTGCTGTAATATTTTTTGCCTTTTGATGTCGATTCAAGAGCACTCATTAACTCTCCCCTATCGGCAGTTTTATAAATTATATTCTTAAAACCAGCTTTAGTAAGTTCAACAAATTCTGATTTACTGATTAAATTAGTGAGAATCAAAACCTGAATATTAGGGAACTTCGAGACAAATAATTTAATATCGCTTATATCAGCAAAATCGATAGACCAAAAGTCAATTATCAATATCCCTTCCCCCATGGCTTCAAGAGCTTTAGCAAGTTCAAATCTCGATTCAACTATGCCAAAAACAGAATACCTTTGCTCTTCGCGAAACAAAGACTTTAAAGCTTCAACAATCAGAAACTGAGAGTCGGCAATTAATACATTGTAAACTGGTCGATCAGAATTCATTTTTGCATTTCTTATTAAGGCAAAAATAGTCATCTTTATTTCAACTCCTTCGGGTCATGAATTATTTCAAACAACACCACGCTTTCTCGTAATTGTTAAGGGAATTGAGTAGGGCTGAATTATGTTGGGTTTTAAGCACAATTAACCAAATTAATTAAAGATAATCACAGCCTCTTTTCACCGACGATCATACAATTTTCCAAGTTCACCGTTAAAATCAGGTGATTCATCCAATAGATTAAGCCACGTTGCCCGACTTCCGACTATTTTCACACCCGTAAAATTTAAACTAACAAATTAATGGAAACAACAAATCAAAGCGTTTGTCCCTGGTGGCTTGGATATACATTTCTTATTCCGTTGCGAAAATATCAACACGACCCATATAAAATTATTGGCCCACACCTTAAGCAAGGCATGACTGTAATGGATTATGGTTGCGCAATGGGCTATTTCAGCATACCACTTGCAAAAATGACTGGATCAAAAGGAACAGTTTATTGTGTTGATATTCAAGAAAAAATGTTAACAAAACTCAAAAAGAGAGCTGAAAAACACAACGTATCTACTGTAATTAAAACGTTACAGGTTGGTGAAAACTATAATCCAATCGAATTGAAAGAGAGACTCGATTTTGTGTTGCTGTTTATGGTTGCGCATGAAGTTCCTGACCAAGCAACCCTGTTTAATGATTTGTATTCGATGTTAAAACCAGGTGGCAAAATTTTATTCTTTGAACCACAAGGGCACGTTAAACCAGATGATTTTGAGAAATCGTTACAATTGGCCAACGCTGTAGGTTTTAAGATATCGGAAGAAAAGCCATTGAAAAAAGGACTGGGTGTATTTTTGGTGAAATAGCTTGCAAATAACCTGATTTTGATTTTATTAAAAAAGTCGAACTCAGGTTAATATTCAATTTCGAAAGCTACTTCTTGCGCGGCATCAACAAAAAGCTTGATGTCGTGCAAGCCAATTTGGCCTTTGTAGAAATTCTTCTCTTTGTTGATTTCCATAATCTTCTGGTGAAGCTCCACGTAATCGGCTTTTGAAGCTTTTTCGGCGGTGTCGATCCCCACATCGACCAACATTCGCGCAAAGGTAACGCCAACCCATTTTATGCGCGAAAGATCGGTTAGTTGGGTCAATTCCAATATCTCGGCTTCACTGACGGTGGTTTCAGAGGCAAGCTTTTTTCGGCTTTCGGGGGTTAACACATGGTCGAATAACTTTACCGTATCTTTAATCCCAATCTTTTCCAATTTGGAAACTGTTTCAGGAGAAATGCCAATGAATTCACTGATCTTGTTCGGCTTCGGCTGAATGCTGTTGATTTCGCGGAGCAGGATAACCA
>CAZRXT010000094.1:0-8052 GCA_964604035.1 uncultured Prolixibacteraceae bacterium
TACGACATCGAAGACATTCGGTAGTACAAAAAACCTGAAGCCAACACTTCAGGTTTTTTAATGCTCGCCTCTCATTTTAGAAAAGTAGATCAGTCCATTACATTCTGTATTCAAGCGACTTACGTATAAATGCTAAAATACGCCTATTTAAATCAGCACTTTATGTGTATTTTGCTTTTTTATTTCAGCAAAACAAATTATATTTACACATAAATCTAAATTTGAAGCAGTTATCATGGATCATTTAATCACCTTATCGCGTACATTGGTCGAAGCAGCAAGCCTCAAGTTTGTACGTTCAATGCACGACCGAATTGATTGGAGCAACCGATTAACCGCAATTTTGGGTGCTCGCGGAGTGGGAAAGACCACCTTGATGATCCAGCATATCAAAATAGGCAATCAAACCGAAAATTCACTTTATGTGAATGCCGATGATTTTTATTTTGCTGAAAACAAGTTGTTCGATTTGGCCAATCAATTTTGGAAGTGGGGTGGCAGATATTTGTATATCGACGAAATTCACAAGTACCCCGACTGGTCAAAGGAATTAAAAATGATGTACGACTATTTCCCCGATTTGCAGGTAACATTCACAGGATCGTCAATTTTAGACATTTACAAAGGAAGCGACGATTTAAGTCGACGTGCACTGCTGTACCAAATGCCAGGAATGTCGTTCAGAGAATATTTGGAGTTCTCCGAAGGCCTCAACTTCCCCGCATATTCGCTTGAAGAAATTCTTCAGAATAAAGTGCGTTTGCCCGGAATTGATCATCCTCTGCCGCTGTTCAAGCAATATCTGCAAAATGGGTATTATCCATTCTATCAACAGCCTGGCTATCAGCAACGCCTCAGGAATGTCATCAACCAAGTGCTCGAAACCGATATTCCCGCCTTCACAAATATGAACGTTTCGACGGCGCACAAACTGAAGCAATTGATGTTCATTCTGTCGCAAAGTGTTCCGTTTAAGCCCAATTTTACAAAGATTTCGCAGCAAATGGGCATTCACCGGAATCAGGTTGCCGACTATATACTTTACATGGAGAAAGCTGGACTAATCAACCAGTTGCGCGATCGGATTGAAACACTTGGATTGCTGGGAAAGGTCGAGAAGGTTTATCTGAACAACACCAATCTGGTTTTTTCGGTAGCCGAAGGTGTGCCAGAAATTGGCACCATCCGCGAAACGTTCTTTTTTAACCAAATGCAAGCCAATCATCAAGTCACTGCTTCGGAATATGCCGATTTTTGTATCGGAAAATTTACTTTTGAAGTTGGAGGGAAAAGCAAAAAGAAAAAGCAAATATCAGGAATTGACCACGCATTTGTGGTGAAAGACGATATTGAATACGGCTTCGGAAATACTGTTCCATTGTGGGCCTTTGGAATGAATTATTAATGAATGTACTACTATGACAACTTACGGACAAGCATTATCGAAAGCCATGGCACTTTGCAGCAAATCGGAAAAGTGTGTTTCCGATATTCAACAGAAGTTAAACGATTGGGGTGTTGAACCTGCAGATGCTCAGAAAATCATAAAAACCCTGATTGCCGAGAAATTTATTGATGAGGAACGGTATGTTCGGTTTTTTGTTCGCGATAAGTTTGTGTTTAATCAGTGGGGCAAAGTGAAAATTGCATTTATGCTGAAATCCAAAAAGGTGCCTGCCGCACTTGTTGGAGAGGCACTTCGAGGAATAGACGACGAAGCTTACCTAGATTTGCTTGTAAAGCTTTTGGAAGATAAGTCGAAGAAGACCAAATTTGTTAATGAATACGACAGGAAAGGGAAGCTTGTTCGTTTTGCTCAGAGTAGGGGATTTGAGTTTGATACAATTGAAAAAGCGTTGGCCGAGCTTAAGAAAATATAAAGCGGTCATGATTTCAACATAGAATCATGACCGCTTTGGAATAAATTTATCAGTTAGTTAATCATTAAGCAAAAGGAATACTCCAGTGCAATATTCTGCTGGAATAGTAGTCAGACTATCGGGTGTTGCATTCAATTTGATTTTTGGGGTAGAATAGATTACCAGGTCAGTTTGATAGTTGGTATGGAAGTCGGTAGAACCAGTAAAGTAAATCTTTGATTCATCGGTTGAATATTGGCCACCATGACCAAGGCCACGGTAATTGGTTGTTGTTATCGAAGCTCCATCGATAATTTGCATCCACGGTTCGGCTTTCTCCCAGTCAAATTCGCCCATTCCTGATCCTCTCCAAATTTTGAACATCTTACAACTTGATTTTGAGATCTGGCCGGGATTGAATTTATTGTAATAATCATCAACTTTTGTATTCACTTTTGTCGACAGGTCAATTTTGTGCAATCCGTCGCCTGTCGTTATTAAGTAGTCTTGATCGCCAGTTACTGCTGTCGGATCGTCGCTTGTTTGTGCAACTCTTGTATAACTTCCGGGGCTCCCAATTTCATAGCGAACAATAAATTCATAGTCAATATGGTACATGCCCCAGTCGGTTCCAAACCCATAAACAGTGCAATAAGCATAACAGTCATCGGGCGATATGACAAATCCTGCTCCCATTGAACCACCTTCGGTGTCGCCGCCTTTTTCTGACTGGGCAAGTACAAAAGTTGTTGGGTCTCCCGAGAGTTCCATTTCCTCGGTTTTAGGATCATAAATTGCAAGCATTCCACAGTGAGCGTCGTCGTATGGATTGTCTGTATTCAAAACAACCCTATACGCAATCCTTCCATCAGATAGTACCCTTGGTCGTTCGTCAGGAACAGAATAGTAGTAATCTTTTGGTGCATCAGGAATTGGAGCAAACACTACATTCTCCAAATCGTCGTTCTCCATATAAGCGATACCCGATTCTCCTTTAGGAACGAGACTTCTTTCAACACTAAACGCTACTCGTTCGTTGTTGTAATCCATCATGTCGAGGCTAAAAGCCCATGGTCGATATTCCGAAACAAACTTGAGATTGGGTGCTGTTTTCCCGATAGTAAGGGAGTAGAGACCAGCCTTAAGGCCTTGATCGTTTCCGGTGCAGCCCACAAGAAATTTTGGACCATTGCTGTTGCCATCCAAATCTTTGTCGCAAGATGTGAAAAGTAAGGCAACAACAAAAACGCACATTTTCAGAAGCAGATTAACGCGTTTTATTTCATTCTAATTAATTGGTTATTAGTTATTCTATTGAATTATTGTGTCCTTAATCAAATTTACGTATTTATATTTATACAGGTATCAACGATGTGCTGTTTTTAAGAATCACATCTTATTTTTTCCATTTTAGTTCACTACTTTTGCAATTCACAAATTAAGTTAATTATGATTCTACGTGACCAGGTTAAAAGCCTAGTTGAGCGCCGGGATGCGCTGAGGGGGTATCTTTGACGTTGAAGGGAAACTAATTCAATTGCAAGAGGAAGAGCTCAAAACTCAAGATCCTTCTTTTTGGGAAAATCCTAAAACTGCCGAAGCCCAGATGAAAGTTGTTCGGGGCATTAAACAATGGACCGATGCGTTTAGCGAAGTTGACAGGGAGATTGAGGATTTGCTGGTGTTGTTTGAATTTCAACAAACTGGCGATGCCGAAGAGGGCGATGTCGAAGATCAGTTTAAACTCTCTTTAGATCTGATTGAGAAGCTCGAAGCAAAAAATATGCTCCGTAAGGAGGAAGACCGCCTTGGTGCTGTACTTCGCATCAATGCTGGGGCAGGAGGCACAGAAAGTAACGACTGGGCAAATATGCTTTTCAGAATGTATAGCCGTTGGGCCGAGCAACATGGTTACACTTTTAAAGTTATGGATTATCAGGCTGGCGAAGATGTTGGATTGAAAAATTGCACCGTTGAGGTCGATGGTGAGTTTGCTTATGGATATTTGAAAAGTGAAAATGGCGTTCACCGGCTTGTTCGACTTTCACCGTTTAATGCCCAGAACAAACGACAAACTTCATTTACTTCGGTTTATGTTGCGCCTTTGGTTGACGATTCGATTGAGGTCGAAATTAATCCGGCCGATATCTCGTGGGAAACTATGCGCTCGGGTGGGGCAGGAGGTCAGAATGTGAACAAGGTTGAAACCGCTGTTCGTTTGCGGCACGCTCCAACTGGCATTATGATAGAGAACTCTGAAAGCCGTTCACAGCTTCAAAATAAGGAAAATGCAATGCGATTACTAAAATCGCAATTATACGAACTCGAATTGCGAAAACGTCAAGAAGAAATTTCAAAAATTGAAGCCGGCAAGAAGAAAATCGAATGGGGTTCACAAATTCGTTCGTACACAATGCAGCCCTACAAGCTTGTTAAAGATGTTCGTACCGGCTACGAGTCGGGCAACGTTCAGGCTGTTATGGATGGCGATCTTGATGGATTTATTAAAGCCTATCTGATGGAATTTGGCGGAGAGTAATTTTGATTTTGGATTAACAAATGAGAATAGTTCTAATAAATAAATCTACTTGAATATGATCACAATATACCATAATTCGCGTTGTTCGAAAAGTCGCAATGGCGTAACTTACCTTCAGGAAAAGGGCGTAGAGTTCAAGATCCGTCAATATTTGGATGAGCCTCTCTCTTTCGACGAATTGAAAGCTTTGATTGCCAAAACTGGACTGAAGCCAGATGAGATTGTGCGAAAAGAGGAGGAATACTATAAGCAGAACCTAAAGGGAAAAACCTTAACTGACGACGAATGGATTGCTGAAATGATTAAAGAACCTCGTTTGATTCAGCGCCCAATTGTTGAACGTGGCGATGACGCAGTGTTGGCTCGGCCTACTGAAGAAATTGATAAGCTGATTGGTTAGTCAGCTTCTTTTTTTCTCCAATTCAGTAAGTTCTTTCTGAATAGTTTTCTTCAGGCGAATTGCCATTGAAAGGTTATAGGCATTCTTTATGGCTTCAATGTCTGTTCGCTCAAGAAAGTAGTAGTAGCTATTTTGACCAAATAGTGCACATTTTAGAGGAAGTTCGCTGTATTTGCTTACAAATTGGATCAGCGAATCTGAACGGCCTTCGGTAAACGAAATCTTTTCCCACTTATAATCGAGGAAATCATTTTTCCTGCTGTTTGGATCGTCTGACGGGATTTTCACAGATTCGATCTGTATTATTCCGTCATAAAGTTTTATCCTGTTATGGTTTAGTTGAGTTTTCCCCATGTAGGTACTCGAAAGGTACAACTCGCCCCGTTCGTCGAGGTTTACCTGAAGGAAAGTGCTGTTCGATTTCCGTTTCTTTATTTGTTGTGTTGGAATATATTGTGCGAACAGATCGTATTGTGTCTTTTCTTTGATGAAATTCTCTTCAAGCGCAGTAATTGAAGCTTCCGTTTCGCGGAGTAGCATTCTTTTCTGATCTATTTGTTGGCGGTAAATCTCATCGGTAATATTTTTTGCAACTTCAATTTGAAAATTTGCCTTTGGAAAGAGCGTTTTAATTGAGTCTAAAATTGCCAGGCCAGAAGATGTGTCGCCTTGAGAAATCACTTCTTCCGCAAAATTTATCTTGCCAACAGCTTGTTCGCGTTGAGAAGGCCCACATGCAGATAATAACGCAATTATTCCGATAAGTATTTGTATATGAAATATCTGTTTCATTTTTATTGAGTTGAATCTTTGTTCTGCAAAAATAGTAAATGACAATGGTATATTATGCGAATGCCAAAGAGTAAAATATTTTTAGGGTTTTATTTGGACAATTAGAAAACTTGAATTTTATTTGCACCGCTAAAAAGATGAGGCGGTAAAAAGAAAGACAAATAAAAATGAATATTTTTTTTGGAGTTTTAAAAAACCTTTTTACCTTTGCGCACCGAATTTAGAAAGACATTATGGCCCGTTCGTCTAGCGGTTAGGACGCCAGATTTTCATTCTGGTAGCAGGGGTTCGATTCCCCTACGGGCTACATTAAAAACTTTGAGCATTAAAAATGGCAAATCATAAATCATCAGAAAAGAGAATCAGGCAAAGTGCCAAGAGGAAATTACTCAACAAGTACTATGCTAAGACAATGCGTAATGCTGTTAAGAAGTTGCGTTTGACTACCGAAAAAGTTGATGCTGAGACTTTATATCCTAAAGTAACTTCATTGATTGACCGTTTAGCAAAAAAAGATGTTATCCACGATAACAAAGCAGCTAACCTTAAATCGAAGCTTGCATTGCACATTAATAAATTGTAATATAGAATTTTCTATAATATGGAGCCTCTACACTTTTGTGTAGAGGCTTTTTTTGCTTTTCCTTATTGAGATATGCAATTAATTGTGTTTTTTTGTGTTGTACCATAATTTTAAATTGTGTCGGAATACGAAAAACTATCTATTAAGCAGTGGGCAGAAGACGATCGGCCTCGCGAGAAAATGCTCAAACATGGCTTCTCTGCATTAAGCAATGCCGAATTGATGGCCATTCTTATTGGTTCGGGTAACACTTCCGAATCGGCCGTTGAACTTTCGCGCCGAATACTCTCCGATTATAAGAACAATCTTGATGCGATTGGTAAATCATCTGTCGATCAGCTAACCATATACAATGGAATTGGAGAGGCAAAGTCGATAAATATACTGGCAGCCCTTGAGCTTGGCCGGCGCAGACAACTTTCAACTCAGGAGAAACAATTAAAAATTAGCACAAGCGAAGATGTTTTCAATATATTGAAAGTTGACCTGTCGGATTTAGTGCACGAAGAGTTCTGGGTTGTTTATCTCGACAGGGCAAATAATGTGATTGGCAAAAGCCGTATAAGTCAGGGAGGTGTGAGCGGTACGGTTATCGATGTTCGAATCATCCTAAAGAAGGCAATCGAGAAATTGGCCTCTTCAATTATTTTGGCACACAATCATCCAAGCGGAAACCTTACTCCTAGTCAGAGCGATTTAGATATTACACGCAAGGCCGGCGAGGCAGCTAAACTTGTCGATATGAAAGTGCTCGATCACCTTATTTTTGCCGGATCGAAGTATATGAGCATGGCCGACGATGGTTTAATTTGATCTTCGCTGAGCGCAAATGTGATATAATTAATTGTAATTTTAGTTCCTCAAAAATTGCATCAATGATCCATGTCTTTTCTGAAAAGTTAACTTCTCGTGTTCGGTATGCTTTTCGGCTTATATTCGAAACTATTTTGAATAATTCGGTCGAGTTTCATGCTGATCCTGATTACTTTTCATTGTTAGACGGTGTCAAAATCAACTACTCGGAGAAGACCGGTTTAGGTGGATTGACAATTAGGCCTTCTGGCTTGCTTTTTGAATCGGGTTTGCAGCAAATCAAAATTAAAGTTTTTGATTGGGAAGGGCTAAAAGCTTTTTTCGGGGTCGATAATTCGATACTCCCTTTCGATATTTTTTCTGCAAGTTTCTATTTGGCTACTCGCTACGAGGAATATTTTCCATCGGAATGTGATGAACATCAACGTTTTATGTCGAAATGTAGCTTGGCCTCGAAGAATCAGTTTCTTGAAAAACCACTTATTAATTGTTGGGCGTTGAGGCTTGTCGATATCATTGAACGAGAGTTTGATGGATTTAAGTTCCAGCGCTCCAAGTTCAGTTATATCCCAACTTTCGATATTGATAATGCGTGGGCTTTTAAGAATAAGGGAGCGGGAAGGGTTATTTTGTCGTCGGTGAACGATTTGGTGCACGGACGATTGAAAGCTGTACTTCAGCGAATCTCTGTTCTTCTGAATTTTGAGAAAGACCCATACGCCAACTACGATTTTATGGAAGAAACGATGAAGTTTTTTTCATTCAGCCCGTTCATTTTTCTTCTGATGAACTCTGATGGAAAGTATGATCGTGCAATTTCATTCAAAAACAAAGCTTTCCAAAAGTTGATCAGGGAACTTTCTTCATTTGCAACAATTGGCATTCATCCTTCTTATATTTCGAATACCAATAATGCCTACTTGAATATTGAAATGAATCGATTGGAGCATGTTTTGGGTCGAAAAGTTGAGCTTTCCCGGCAACACTTCTTGAAATTATCGTTTCCCGAGACCTATCAAAATTTGATAGATGCAGAAATTAAAGCAGATTATTCGATGGGCTATGC
>CAZRXT010000095.1:0-8049 GCA_964604035.1 uncultured Prolixibacteraceae bacterium
AGGTGGAAAAGTGGCCCTACATTCTTCAAATTGCATGGACAATCTGCACAAAAGACGGATCAGAAATCGCAACACATAATTTCTACATCAACCCTGGAGATATCAGTATTAACGAAGATTCTCTGAAACTTCATAAAATTACACCTGAATTGCTGAAGGAAAAAGGCTTCCCAAGAGAAACCGTTATGAAGACTTTATCGGACGACATAGCGAACTTTCGCCCTATGATTGTGGGGCATTTCCTGAACCTCGACCGTAAAATGATGGAAGTTGGTTTTAACCGGGCCCAAATGGAGCAGAATTTCAACAACTTGCCAAAGTTTTGCACCATGCTTAACACACAATCTCCTTTCGAACGACTTAACGGCCAACGCTTTTTAAGGCTAAACGAATTGTATTCTTCACTTTTCGGAAAGGAAATGGAAAACCAGCACAACGCTTTAGCCGATGCACTGGCAACAAAAGAGTGTTTTTTCGAACAGGTGAACAGAGGCAATATCACTGAAAAAAGCATTCGTCAGCAACAACGCTATTTCGAAGGGCGAAATTCACAATCATGGATTTTCTTTTTTATATTTATCGGGGTTGCATCAGTAGCCTTATTCTATTTTTTATCACGATAGAAATCTTAAACTAACCAACTCGGGCAGACAATGGAAAACAGAATCGATTTTTTAAAGACAGTTCACCCCTTCGACAAATTACCGGAGACAGTGCTTTCGGATGTTGCCGAACTGATGAACGAACGCCAATTCGACGAAGAAACAGTTGTTTATACTCAGGATAAAAGCGAGGTGACAACTGTCGACATTTTAGTTGATGGCCAATACGATGCTTCTTTTTACGACTCAAACAATATACTCCGGCTACAGGAACATTACATAAAAAATTCGATTTACGGAGCGAGTTCTGTTCTTCTGAATAAAAAATATTCAATCAGAGCCGTTACCGCACAAAAGGGTACTGTAATCCTCTCTTTTGGCAAAGAAGATTTTAAAGAGCTGTGTCACAGCTACAAAGATTTCTTCCAGTTTTTCACAACCCAGTTTGGGCAAAAAATGACCAACGATGAATATGCTCACTTTGTTAAGCGAAACAACACGTTGGAGGGAAATTATATCGATGCCGATAACATTTTCACCCGCAAAATAAATTCAATAACTCCACGGCCGCTTATTACTTGCGGACCCGAAACGCCTGCGTTTGTTGTTGCCGACCTGATGGTAAAAAAAGAGGTCAATTGCATTTATATTGAAGAAGACAATAAGCTGGTGGGGTTGGTAACAAAAGATATCCTTGTTAAAAAAGTGATTGCGCGCCAAAATAAAAACAGTGTGCCGATCATCAAAATTGCCAAAAAGAAAATCATAAGCATCCCCAGCAACGCACTGTTATACGAAGCGTTACTGGCTATGTTCCAATCAAAACTCGAATACATAATTGTTCACGATGGCGATACCAACCTTGGGTATTTGAGCCGCTACCGTTTGCTGACAGAACACGCCCAGTCGCCATTGGTTTTCATCCAATCGGTGAAACTTTCGGACACCGTTCTTGAATTGAAAGAAAAATGGGATAAAGTACCTGAATTAATCTCCCGATTGCTCGACCGTGGCGTAAATGCTGAAATCGTAAATCGCATTGTAACAACCATTGCCGATGAAATTCTGTTAAAAGTAATTGAAGGTGTAAAAGATGAAATGCCGCCAGCTCCTGCTAAATACGCCTTTATGGTTATGGGAAGCGAAGGCCGCCAGGAACAAACGCTTGTAACCGACCAAGATAATGCCATTATTTACGAAGACAAAGCCAACGAACAACGCGAACTGGTGCGCGACTATTTTTTGGATTTTGCCGACCGCATTTCGACTCGCCTCAACGATATTGGCTTCAGTTTCTGCGAAGGTGGCTTTATGGCGAAAAACCCGAAATGGACTCACTCTCTGTCGCACTGGAAAGGCAATTACGACGAATGGACTAACGTGGCTGCACCCGACACGGTAATCAAATTCTCGACCTTTTTCGACTGCCGGTTTATTTATGGCGAAAAGAAACTTTTCAACGAATTGAAGCAACACATGATTGACGGCATTGGTAAATCGTCGTCGAAATTCCTGTTCAATGTTGCATCGAACGCGTTGCATTACGAACCGCCATTAACTTTTTTCAATGGCATCCGCACTTTTTCGCAAGATGAAAAAAAGGTGTTCAACATCAAAAAGAGTATGACTCCTATTGTTGATTTAATAAGGATGCTTGCGCTAAAAAATATGATCATCGAGACCAACACCGGCCAGCGAATGCAAAAACTTTACGATGGAGGGTTCTTAAACGAGGCTCAGTTCAAAGAGCTTCACCATGCATATTATTATCTTATGGGCGTTCGGTTGAAAAATCAGTCGCACAGTATGCTTCTCGATTTTGAGGATCCAAGCAATTTAATTGAACCGAAAAAACTTACGCAGGTGGAGCAAGCTACACTACGCGAAATTTTCAAATTCATTAAAGATTTTCAATCGATGATAAGGTTTGAGTTTAAACTCTAGCAACCATCTGAAAATTAGGAATTAGCTATTTAGAAAGCTGAAAAGTTTCTCCTGTTCTTCTTTGATCAAATTGTAACCATGATTAAAGAAATCGGCGCGTTTTTTAAAGCTGCGTTCTGTTCGCCCAACTGAATACTCGGGCGACGGAGCGATAACATATAGCCTACCCTCTTTTTCCATTTGATTGCAGAAATCGAGAGACTTGTTGTATTCTTTATTTCGGGAAAGCATTGAATTCATAAAACCCTGGTTTCTTCGGAAAGCGACCTTATAAAAAAGGGGATTTCCACTCTCATCTTTACGGTAACCCCTTGGCCTTGTAAGAATAACAACTGCTTTCTTGTGCCGTTCGAGAGCATATTTCGCAGGTATTGAATCAGATATACCCCCATCGAAGTAATATTTACCGTTAATATTCACAGGTTTGGAAATGATAGGAATACTTGATGAAGCCTGAAGAACCCTGTTTAATCCAACGTGCGAAATTTCATTTTTAGAAAGAATTACCCGTTTTCCGGTTTCGGCCGAAGTAATTACAGCATCGAATGCCGATTCATTTTCATAGAAAGCCGATTCGTTGTATGGATAAATACTGTTGGGGATTTCCTCAAAAATGAAAGGCATGTTGAAATAAGAACCTCTTAGCAACAGATGCTTTAGCCCCATGAACCTGCTATCGTTTGGGGCTTCGACATTAACATTCCAGTTGCGGCCTTTTTGCTGCGCCAAATAAGTTGCTCCGGTGCAAGCCCCTGCCGACACACCAACTACACGCTCGAAATTGATGTGGTTTTCCATAAAAAACTCTAAAACCCCACAGGTAAAGGCTCCGCGAAGACCTCCTCCTTCAAGAACCAAACAACTATTATTCATTATTTTCCATTTCTAGTGAACCAATTAATTCGGACAATGCCGACGCTTTTACCGCAGCTAATTTCTGTAATGCAGGGAAGCTCAAACACCTCACAATCTCGTCGAAAGATCGTGAATTGGCAACCACCCAGTCAAAAATTTTAAAACGAAAGCCCGAAAGTAAGGAATTCTCAATCCAGTAAAGGAATTTTGTTGACGAACTTAAGTCTTCGAATTTTTTCATTCTAAGATACAAGTCAAGTCCATCAGAAACATCGTGCCACAAATCAACAAAAGCGTAATCAAAATTCTGAACCGGCATTCTTTTCTCGGCATACTCAAATGCATCAGCCGAGATAATCTCCACCTTTTCTTTCATTTGAAATTGAGGAAGAATGAATTGATTGAAAAGTTTTATGACCTCATTATCACGCTCGATTACAGTGATACTTTGCACGTTCGGTTTAATTGAAGCCATGTAGGCAAAATATCCAAGACCAAGACCAAATGTAACAACACGTCCTTCAATTTCGTCGAGAGCAGGTTGTATCGTCTCAATTTCACTGGGTTTAATAGACATCCACTCGTGGCCTTTTTCTAAAACAGAAGGAAACTTGAATTCTTCGTTGAAAAAACCTACGCACGGATATTCTTTAAAATCAGATTCGACAACAAGATCCTTGTAAATAAAAGCCTCATAAGGCTTGTACTTCTGGTAGGTTAACTCCCAATTGCCAAATTTCACTTCAGGAATCTTAATATTGCGATAATAAGGATTTTCGATGTACGATTTCACATCAAGTTGCTTAATAGCCCGTCGCAAATACTCAAAAGCGAGCAATCGGTCTCGTTCATTTGTTTCAGGATCAAGTCCACACCAACCTTCTAAAAGAGCAAAAAAAACTGTTTCTTCGGGCAGAATACCATCGACATTAACACTATCTATCAACTCTTTAGCAACAAAGCATGGATCGTTGTTCAGATAATCGCAAAGCATCCAGCTTACATCGTTGTTTTGTTGTTTTATTTTAATGATTTCCCGAAGTTTTTCAATATCGCCGGGACACAAAATCTGGTTCATAAAGCCATTCGTCTTCTTTGTGAAGCGCAATGCAAAAATAAAAAAAGGTACTGTGTTGGCTTTAAAAATTACTGAATTTTGATTGAAGAAATAATCTGTAGAATAGAAGATACAAATGCTCTTTAAAAACAAATCTCACCAAAACAGTCTAAATGAAAGCTAGTTGGATAATGGTATCAATTTAGGATTGGCCAAATAATCGGGTTGCGGATGTGCCAACAACCAACCATCGCGCTCGGCTTCGGTTTCGAACTTATAAATTGCACCGCTACACGAGAGATCATTCACTGCAAGCCCGCTATTATCAACCATATCGAAGAATATCTCAACTTCGGAAATCTCTTTTTTCGATGCTCCGCGAAGATCAGCATTCATTGTTTCGGGCCAACAGGTAAGAATAGGTTGCTGCCCGTCGATAGTTACCACACTCCCATCGTCGCCAATAACCTCGATATAATATTTCCCGGGGTTGGTGTAAAAATATGGCATTTCAAAAGTGCCAGTTCCATAGAAAGTTGTTGTCTTGGTTTCGGGGTTCAGAATCCACAGCGAAAGTTCCGAAACATCCTGCTCAAATTCGGGGAAATAAAGTTCGCCTGAGTAGTAGCCCGAAGAAACCATTCCATTTGTGTTGTCGTTCAACCCAAGATAGGTGAACATTTCAATCTCAATATTCCACTCACCGGCAGGAGTTTCGCCATAAAAAGTTCCGCGGGCAAGAAACCTGATATCCGAGGTAATACTGCTTCCATCGGCCGTTGAAGTAACTTTTCCGCCATCGTTCAAATCCATCAGCCAATAATATGTATTTGCTTTCCGGGTCTCCTTTTCGAACAGGTTGCACGAAGAAAAAACGAACAGAATAATTGTCAGTTTAAGAAGATGTTGTATGTGTTTTTTAAATAAATTCATCGATAGATATTAAAAGAATATTGTCGTCCAGTCAAGATATTAAGAACCATTTGTATCACATATAGCTTGGGTTTAATAATGAAAAGTTATAAAGTGCTTATTTTTAGCTCCGCTGATCTACGTTTCGCCTTAAGCCGGCTGGGCTCTTAAGGTTTGTAGATTTTGCACTATTCATATTTAGTCTCTATTTCATTTTCCAGAATGATTGATAACTTTAATTCAAAACTTTACCTAAAACTAGATTATCTTAAAAGAATAGCTTCATAAATACCATTGGGACAACAGAATTAATAACTACAGCCGTTACAAGTACAATAATAAAAAAGGTTGTAGTTTTTTCGTTGGGGACACCAATCATCGGTTTCAATCCAATATACAATATGTAGAGGCTATAAATGCCGGCAAGCAAAGTAACAAAACCCAGAAATGGAAAGATATTCAAAATGCCAGCAGCAAGCATTGGGGTATAAGAATAAACAACCAGACTGAAAGCTTTTCCGAAATTCTTAACTGCACCAAAACCGGGAGCAAAAAACGCAACAATAAATGCGCAGAGATAGGCTCCCAGCACCAAATTAACCAACTCAAGAATTGCGTATTTCAATCCCCACATTGGGCCAATAATGCGGCCAAGCGGATTATCCTCGCCAACAAGTGTATATCCAATAAAAGTGGCAACAGCAGCAACCAATGCTAGCGGCAACAGATAACCCAACAATAGTTTCTTTTGCGATTTTTCTTCGTTTACAATGGCGACCCACTCGTTAACCGGAGCTACAATAATTCCCTTTACCCTGACAAAAATTGATTTTAAGTCCATGGAATTCAATGTTATAATTACTGTGTATTAAAACTACAAAATTTACTGTTATCCCTATCGAAATCAGGCAGAAAGTTAACGCAATCGGCCTTAGGAATGTTTCTCTTTAAAGCAAAACTAACGATCTAAAACAAAAAAAATAGTATGCGAGACTGTTTTTACCTCCCAAATAAAATATCTTTGAATATTCCAAAAAAATCAGCCATGTCGAAAAGGTTGCTAACGACCATTCTGTTACTTCTAATTGTTAATATACTGCCTGTTTCATATTACCTGATCAGGCAATCGGCATCGCTTTCCGACAACGAAAACATGGTTCAAATAGTTTTTGAGAAACAAGTTGAATCGATTCTCTTTTCGCTCAATCAGGACACCGAAAATGCAATTAACCAATGGGTTAACAACCTCGATCTCCCAGTCGACTATTCGGGCAACCTAATGGAAGGGATTACCCGAAAGTTGTTCGCAAACAATCAGGCGTTGAAGCAGGTCGAATTCAAATCTCTTTCTGATAAAAGTTTTCATTCGGTTTATTCGCAGAATGATTCCACCCTTGCGACGCCAGATTTACCCGACTCCGATCTCAGAGCTTTAAAAAACTACCTGAAAGATGGCTACCAACGTATCGATTCGAAACGCGACGGCAATAACATTCTCCTCACGTTCTTTCTGAAATCGGGCAACGGAAACCTGTATTGCACTATGCTTGTCAACATTCAACTAATGGTTGAGCAAAACCTCAGGCCTAAAATTCAGCAAACTGCCCAAAATATTTTTGCCATAGAAGTAACCGACAGCATTGGTCAACGCAAGCTGCTTACAACCGATCAGGATATTAAAAATCGCTATCAAAACCATACAAACTCCTGGTACATTCCCGGCGTATGGTTTGGCATTCAACTTAAAACACAAACCATTGAGCAGCTAATTATTAAGCGGAACAAAACCGAAAACCGAATGTTGATTGCGCTATTATTATTGTCGGTAACAGGCACATTGGTCATCATCTTTTCAATCCGCAAAACGATATCTGTTAACAACCTGAAATCGGAGTTCATCTCCAATGTTTCGCACGAACTTCGTACACCGTTGGCACTTATCAGCATGTATTCCGAAACGCTGCTGCACGACAGGGTTAAAACCGAAGAGAAACGGAAACAATACATTCAGATTATCAATCAGGAAACAAACCGCCTTTCCGATTTGGTAAACCGAATTCTGAACTTTTCAAAAATTGAGAAGAAGAAAGTTAGCTATTCAATTACTGAAGTTGAATTAAATACCGTTGTTGAACAGACAATTTCGAATTATGGCCCCCATTTTAAAGCAAAAAATGTTGTTTGCACGTTTGAACCATCAGCAGAAATACTAACAGTCGATGTTGATCGCGAAGCCTTAATTGAAACACTTATCAATTTGATCGACAATGCTGTAAAATACAGTAAAGAAGATAATAAACGAATTGAAATCCACAGTAAGAAAATAAAAGACAAGGTTGTACTTGAAGTACACGACAACGGAATTGGAATCTCGAAGCGCAACCAGAGGCGGATCTTCGACAAATTTTTCAGGGTAACACATGGAAATCTGGCACACCAGGCCAAAGGTGCCGGATTGGGTTTAAATATCGTAAAGAATAACATGAAAGCATTTAATGGGAAAGTTGGCGTAAACAGCGAACCGGGCGTTGGAAGTTGTTTCAGCCTTATTTTCCCACAATCAACACACAAACCAGTATGATAAAGATTTTAATTATTGAAGATGAACCGGCTATGCTTGCCGGATTGTGCGACAACCTCGAATTTGAAGGCTACACGGTTCAAACTGCCGACAGAGGC
>CAZRXT010000096.1:0-6003 GCA_964604035.1 uncultured Prolixibacteraceae bacterium
CCTCTGTTTTGAAAAAAAAGATTCTCAATATTTTAAAATACACTGCTTTCACATCGTTAGGTGTTTTAATGTTTTGGCTGGTATACCGCGATCAGGATTTTAGCCAATATTGGTATCGATTAAAAAATGAAGTAAACTACGCCTGGATTGTTGTTGCTCTGTTCTTAGGCCTATTGAGCCACATTAGTCGCACGCTACGATGGCAAATCGCACTTGAACCGCTTGGCGAAAAGCCCAAAACATCAAACACTTTTATGGCAGTAATGATTGCTTACTTCATGAATTTGGTGCTTCCGCGTATGGGTGAATTTGTGAGATGTGGGTTGTTATCGAAATACGAGAAAATTCCTTTCGCAAAACTCTTTGGAACAGTTGTAACAGAACGAATTGCTGACATGATTGTGTTACTTTTCCTTACTCTTCTGATGGTAATCCTGAACTTTAGTACGGTGGTTGATTTTGGCCGCCAGAATCCTGAAGTAATGGAAAAAATAAATTCGCTGGTTACTTCGCCAATACTTTGGGGCGGTCTTGCTATCGCCGTAATTGGAGTTCTACTTTTTCTTAAGTTCTCGAAAAAAGTATCGAATAAAAACAAGATTCAAGAGATATTAAATGGTTTTATTGAAGGCATAAAATCTGTTTTCGCAATGAAACGCTATAAAGCCTATATCGCACATTCAATATTGATTTGGGTTTTGTACTACTTAATGTTTTATGTAACGTTTTTCAGTTTAAATATCACCAAAGATCTGGGGCCTTTAGCTGCTTTAACCACATTTGTAATGGCAAGCTTTGGAATGCTTGCGCCATCTCAGGGAGGTATTGGCGCCTGGCATTTTATGGCAGCAACAACATTAGGTCTATTTGGCGTTGATTTTTCTGATGGGAAATTTTTTGCATTCCTTTCGCACACAAGCACTAACGCATTAATAATTATTCTCGGTGCTATTTGTTTAATAATTTTGCCAATTGTGAATAGAAAATACGATCCTAAACCAGAAATCGATATCAAAAAATAGAATTGATAATTAATTACTTACAACTTCAATACAACAACTTTTGAACACAGAATTATTCATAGCTCGCAGGGTTTTTTCTCAGAAAAAGGAAAACAAAGGGATTTCAAGCAAAATCGTTTCGATTGCCGTTGCCAGTATCTCCATAAGCCTTGCAGTAATGATCATTTCTGTTGCCATTCTTATAGGGTTCAAAGAGCAGGTTCGCGAAAAGGTTATTGGATTTGGATCTCATTTTCAAGTTGTTAATTTCGACTCAAACTTTTCGTTCGAAACTCAGGCTATTGAAATAGACTCTACGCTGATCAAGAAGTATTTATCAATCCCACATGTAAAACACATTCAGCAATATGCAACTAAACCCGGAATCATCAAAACAGACTCAGAGATTCATGGGATGGTGCTCAAAGGTGTAAGTAAAAATTTCGATTGGAGTTTCTTTAATGAAAATATTGTAGCGGGCTCTGTTCCTTCGCTTAATCAATCAGGCAAAAGTAACGAAGTCATTATTTCGGAGAAGGTTTCGCTGCTGCTCAAGCTCAAAACAGGCGATCCGTTTTACTGCTATTTTTACAACCAGGGCGAAAGTGCCCCACGAAGTCGAAAATTCACAATTTCAGGAATTTACAGAACCAGTTTCGAAGAATTTGACCAAATCTATGTTCTTGGAGATTTGCAAAATGTTCAAGGATTGAATAACTGGAACGAAAATCAGATAAGTGGCTATGAACTCATGATTGACGATTTCGAACAGCTCGATCAGGTTTTTGATGTTTTGCGCGACGTTACTCTTAATAATGCAACCGACAATTCGATGCTGAAAGTTTACAGCATTATAACTCGATATTCGATGCTCTTTGAATGGCTTTCGGTTCTCGATATGAATGTTTGGGTGTTGCTAGCTCTTATGATTGGTGTTGCCGGCATTAACATGATTTCGGGGCTGCTCATTATAATTCTTGAGCGCACACGGATGATTGGAATTCTGAAAGCTCTTGGTTTTCCGAATATTAGTGTCAGGAAAGTATTTCTTTATCTTACTGTATTCCTCTCGACAAAAGGGTTGCTTTGGGGTAACCTAATTGGGATCGGCATTTGTGCTCTCCAATATTTTACGGGAATTTTCAAACTTGATCCGGCTTCATACTACCTCGACACAGTGCCTATTGCAATGAATTTCTTATACATACTATTGCTCAACATAGGAACTCTGCTGGCAATTCTGGCTATGATTTTAATTCCTTCTTTTTTCATCTCAAGAATTACTCCGGTTGAAGCAATTTCGGTAGAATAATCCTATTTCTTTGGAATATGATTTCGGTTGATCAACTAAAAATGGCACTTGCGAAACCTCTTCCGGGAGAAAAAGCTCAAAAAAAGATGCTCCCCAGAGGAAGATCGCTCGAGGTTTCGGAATCGGATTTGGGCCAGACAAAAGAAAGTGCTGTGCTGCTTCTGTTCTTTCCCGAAAATAACGAACTTCAACTTTGCCTGATGTTAAGGCCTTCGCACATGAAACACCATGCTGGGCAATTTTGCTTTCCCGGCGGCCAATTTGAAAAGACCGAGCACGAAAGTTCGGCTGTTGCGTTACGCGAAACCAAAGAGGAAATTGGCATTGAACCAAAAGAAATTGAGATACTTGGCTACCTGTCCGACATCTATGTGCATGTCAGCAAATTCTTCATTCATCCGGTAGTTGGCTTTATCGCTCAAAAGCCTGATTTCAAAATCAATAAAAGTGAAGTTGAACAAGTTATTACGGTACCTCTGAAGCATTTCTTCAACACTGAATTGATTGGCACCGAAATTACAAACTCAAAATTAGGCGAAATTGAAGTTCCTTGTTACAAAATCGACGGGAACATAATTTGGGGTGCTACAGCAATGATGATAAGCGAATTAACTGAAGCAATTAACAATCTACAGGAAGAGGATTGATTAATCGTAGAATGTCCAGTAAAAGCCGAACCTAAAAGCCATCTGATTTAAAGGATAGCCGGGTGAACTAAAAAATGAACCATCCATAAATCGGCTATTGGCATGATAAAGTAGCGCAAAAGCATTAGTTCGTTTCAACTTAGCATTTGCAAACAAGTTTACAAGCGGATAACCACCCGTAAGTACATCATCCTGAATATAGAAACGCGATGTTGACGGTTCGTACTTATCGGCAAAGAATTTCGTATTATAATACATCTCGGCTCCAAGCTGAAAACTCATAACCTTAAACAAAACACTTGAAAAATAAACACTTGTATAATAGCTGATTGCCGGAAGATGAAGTACCGCATTATCGGTCGTTTCCTGAAAAATCACTTTATTCGACCAGCCAAAGTGTCCAAGTTTAAACTCTTTGTTCAACCAATAATTCACTACCGAAAATTCGTTATTATACTGATCGGGTAAAGCAAACTGATTGTTGTAAAGGTAATTGCTTAATAAAATATAGCCCGCTCCCATTGTTAAATTGAACCGTGGATAGCTGAACGAACCTTTCACAACCACTTCGTGCTGCTTATTGAAATTCCGTTCCCACTTGAAATGATTATCCTGCCAATGTTCCTGATAAATATCTGCCGATTGATCTTGATACCAACCTTCAACAACAAAATTCGTTGTATCTGAAAAGATTCTTAATGGCTTTTCAATTGTCCCTTTTACAATTGCATCGCCAAGGTTTCGACCCAACAACGTAAATTTCGCAAGCGCACTCCACTTCCAGAATTCACCTTCCGATCGGTAAATCTCGCCACCAACAAGCACATTCGAATAGTTGTATGTTCGCATGCCATAAGCTACGGGATGCTTGGCCGATATTATTTCATTTTCGATGAAAGCCCTTTTCCCAAACGTAAACTTACTGTCTTTCCGCTCAAACGCCTTCAATTGAAGAATATGATCGAACTTCAAAAAAGATGAAGAATCGATACTGCTTCCTTTCGATTTAAAATAAAAGTTGTCGAAAAAAGAGGTATTAATTGACGACTCGGTAGACAGCCGTTTATAGTTATCGAACTGTGCAGAATATTGTACTCCAAACCGAGGAACGAACCCTACCGAATCAATTGTATCTTTCTTGAAAAACTGATCGAGCCCTCCTAAAAGATACTCATGGGAAGTAAATACCGAAAAAGTTTTGATTGATGTTTCTAATCCCGAAGTCATATTTACATACAAATTCCACGGTGCGTATCGAGTATCAACAAAAGATTCTTTAATTCCACCGTTTTCGGTAACAATATTACCAGCACTAATTAAACTAAAATAGCCATTGTACCTTTCTGAATTTCGAGAGACAAAAAAATTCAAAAAATTGTGCTTCGATTGCTGCAACTGATACTGACCTTGATTTCGGATAGTCGAAAACAAAAATCCAAAGTTTGTTACGGAGTCAATGTTTTGTGTGAAAAATGCTTTGAACGACTGCTCGTATTTACTATCTGACTGATCACCTTGTTGATACATGAGATATGAGAATGGCGTAGTAGTGTTAAAGTATTCAACTTCGTTTTGAGAACGATGATACGCCTCGAAAGGTCTCATGAAATAGTATCCCGAATTATTTTCCCTATCGAAAAAAGAGTTCGAAATGAATGGTGCTCCCAAATATCCAAGAAAAGTAGTCGATACGTTTTGCTTGTACATTGGGTTGTATATGTGAAAATTAGTCATGCTACTATCAACAAAAACAGATTTCGTGGCGCTGTTTTGTTTATCAAGATTCCAACATTTAATTTCCGATTTAATTGGCACGACAACAGATGCTGACTGGTCTTTAGGTGAAGTTCCTCCCCCTTCGCCTTCGGTCATAGGTTGATCCTGTGCTAAAGCAGGCACAGCGCAGAACAGGAATAATAATGATAGTAGAATTGTGACTCTCATACCGTGCAAAGATAAAATTATGTAGCGAAACCAATGTTTTATCGGCCAATTATGTTTTCGGTATCTCTGTAACGCAGAAATATTATTCTTATTGAGAACTTGTGAAATAAAAAAGCGGGCCAAAGTCATAAAAAAAATCCCGCTCCATAGTTAAATGAACGGGATTCTAATTATTTCGAGATTATTGTTGTTACCAACTACCACCTGCGCCACCGCCTCCAAAGCTTCCGCCACCAAAACCGCCGAAACCTCCAAAGCTGCTTCCGCCGCCTCCAAAAGACCCGGAGCCACTACTGAAATCGTCAAAGAAACCAGAATGATTGTGTCGGTTTCCACTCAACATTCCCAAAGCTAACCAGAAAGGTAAACTGCTTTTATTACCAGCAGCGTAATAACTTCCTCGTCGGCCCCTAAATATCAATGAGAATATTATGACCATTACAATGATAACAATGATTCCTCCGGAACCTTTTGCCGACTTTTTGGCATACTGTTGATAATTATATTCGCCTTTAGTCAAACCGATAAGAACAGTTGTAGCATTCTCAACACCGGCAAACATGTCGCCCGCCTTAAATTGAGGTATCATCTCATTCTCTACAATTTGTTTTGAAGTAGCATCGGGAACAACACCTTCTAAGCCATAACCAACGGCAATAAAAACCTGCCCACGGCTTTCGGCTGTCTTAGGTTTTACCAGAACGACAATTCCATTGTTGAATTTTTCGCTTCCCACACCCCATTTTTCACCTAACTGAAAGGCAAAATCAGAAGGTTCAGTGCCTTGCAAATCATTTACTGTAACAACAGCAATTTGAGTTGATGTTGCGGCAAAAAAATCGACAAGCTTTCGTTCCAACTGCGAGCGCTGATCATCGGAAAAAATATTTGCCATATCAGTGACCAAAGTCGGAGGATTTGGCCGTTCAGGAATATCAACCGCAAAAATGTTAACCGATAAGATTATCGCAAGAACTAAAAAGATTAATTTCTTCATATTCAACTATTTTCCAAACGATATATCATCGTTCAATTCGTTAACATCTTGTTTCTGATACGGGAATTTCTCCTTTAATTGTAACCCTGCCTGGATAATTCC
>CAZRXT010000096.1:6103-7915 GCA_964604035.1 uncultured Prolixibacteraceae bacterium
CCAAATTAGAATTTTACTTCAGGAGCTTTTTCGGAGCCTTTTTCAGCTTCAAAATATGCTTTCTTTTCAAAGCTGAACATTCCTGAAATAATGTTCTGCGGAAATTTGCGAATGTAGGTATTGAACGACTTGGCAGAATCGTTAAACTTCATACGTTCAACTGTAATTCTGTTTTCGGTGCCTTCAAGTTGTGCCTGCAATTCAAGGAAATTCTGGTTTGCCTTTAAATCAGGATATTGCTCCATCACAACCATCAATTTACCTAACGCAGAACTTAAACCCGACTGAGCTTCCTGGAAGTTTTGAATTGAAGCAGCATCAAGTTTTGAAGGATCGATAGTTACCGAAGTAGCTTTAGCCCTTGCATTTATAACTGCTTCGAGGGTTTCGCGCTCATGTGAAGCATACCCTTTTACCGTATTTACCAAGTTTGGTATCAGGTCGGCCCTACGTTGATACACGTTTTCTACTTGCGACCACTGAGATGAAACAGATTCATCCATCGAAACCATTTTGTTGTAAGACTTCGTAACGCTGCCAATAAAGGCAACAACAATGAATGCAATTACCAATAAAATAATAACAGACTTTTTCATATTCAATTAATTAATGTTTATTCTCATTTATTACATTTGTGCGGTAAAGCAATAGCATATTTGATAGACAAAACAAAGATTTTCGATAAACGCAACATTATTGTCGGCCAAATTCAGCTATTTTATACCCAGACGAAGATACTTACATTTCTAATTTTATTTGGCTACCAAGTTGCTTTTAAATAAAACAAACTATGGACAAGAAGATTCTGATTTGCCTCGATTTATTAAAATATCCAAACAGAGGCTTAGGTCGTGTATCTATCGATTTTAGTTCCCAGCTTACTCATTCTCAAAACTTCGACTACACGTTTCTTGTCCCTCAAAACACTCACAACCATCACTTAACCAATCAGAAACTCATTAAACTCGATCTTAATAAGAAATTTTTTTCGAACTACATGAAAGAGTTTGATGTTTGCCATATAATCCATCAGCTTCCAAAGTTTTCATTTCAAAAAGCAAAACGAAAAGTTTTAACAATTCACGATCTGAATTTCCTCTACACAAAAAACAAAACGAAACAAAACAAGTACCACAATATCGTTCAAAAAGCAATATATCAAGCCGATGCAATTTGCTTTATTTCTGAATTTACAAAGAACGATTGTTTCAATCATCTCGATATTCCTTCTGATAAAATTACAGCTGTTATCTATAACGGAGTCAATGATTTGCCTAGGTCAGGAGAAAAGCCACAATGGTGCCCCAATGAGGAATTTCTTTTCTCGATTGGGCAATTTCTTAATAAGAAGAATTTTCATGTACTGATTCCCTTTTTACAGCAATTACCTTCTGATGTTAAGCTAATTATTGCCGGCGAAAACACAACAACTTATGGTGCCGAGATGAAGAAAATGATTTTGGAGAAAGGACTTGAAACTCGGATTATACTGCCCGGAGCAATCAAAGAATCAGAAAAAAGTTATCTGTACGAGAACTGCAAGGCTTTCGTATTCCCCTCAATAGCTGAAGGTTTTGGACTTCCGGTAATAGAAGCAATGAAATTTGGGAAGCCGGTTTTCTGTTCCGACAAAACCAGTCTTAAAGAAATTGGAAACAAATTTGCCTTTTTTTGGGAAGATTTCGACCCTCAAAATATGAAACAAATTTACGATCAAGGACTAAGCACTTTTGCTGAAAACAAAAATTATATTCCTGATCAACTTGACTATGCAAAACAATTCACATGGGAAAAGAATGTTGCGGAATATGA
>CAZRXT010000097.1:0-2192 GCA_964604035.1 uncultured Prolixibacteraceae bacterium
GATTAAAAAAATCAAACAAAAACAGGCTGTTAGGCCTGTTTTTACGAACGTTCGTTTTGTGTTGACGAACGTATGTTTTGCGTTGACGAATGTCAGAATATTATTTACTGGCTTGTTTTTAACTCTTAGTTAATTGCGCCATTTCCTCTTGAACTGTGAATAAAAGAAACTCCAACAGCTACAAAAAAGATTCCCAATGCAATCATAATAGGTAACATAGCTCTTAGTTTTAAGTTTCAACAATTAAAGACAAATAACTCTTTATTTATTGCTATTATAACAGGCAAATCGATTTTTTGTTGCAATCCATGGTGAGATAAATCCTTTTGAGTATAAACATTGTTGAAAATCAGGGATATATTAGATTTTAAAATCAAAATAAAATTCTTGTTGGCGTACAATGTAAAGGTTATATTTGTCGAAATTTTAAAAATAAAATCGATGACAGGTCAAAAAGTTAGGGTAAGATTTGCTCCAAGTCCAACCGGCCCTTTACACATGGGAGGTGTTAGAACTGCATTGTTTAATTACCTTTTTGCTAAGAAAAATAATGGTGATTTTCTGTTAAGAATTGAAGATACCGATCAGACTCGCTTTGTGCCAGGAGCCGAAGAGTATATTATGGAATCTCTTGAATGGTGCGGAATTAAAGTGGATGAAGGTATTCGCGAAGGTGGCAAATTTGGACCATACCGCCAGTCCGATCGCAAAGAGTTGTACAAGGAGTATGCATACCAATTAATTGAAAGCGGTAACGCATATTTTGCTTTCGACACAGCCGAAGAACTCGATGCATTGAGGTTGCAGGCTGAAGGTAAAGGAGAAAATTTTACTTACAATATAGAAACAAGGTTGAATCTTCGGAATTCATTGGCGTTAACAGACGAAGAAACCCAAGCGCTGATTAACTCGGGCGAAAGGTTTGTGATAAGGTTTAAAATGCCCGAAGATGTTGATGTTACGGAAGAAGATATGATTCGTGGATCAGTTACATTCAACACAAGTAAGCTCGACGATAAAGTTTTATTTAAATCGGATGGAATGCCAACTTACCATTTGGCAAATGTTGTCGACGACCATTTGATGGAGATTACTCATGTTATTCGTGGAGAAGAGTGGTTGTCGTCGATGCCGTTGCATGTATTGCTATATGAGAAATTGGGCTGGACGAATCCACGGTTTGCGCACCTTCCTCTGATTCTTAAACCAATAGGCAAAGGCAAATTGAGCAAACGCGATGGCGACAAAATGGGCTTTCCTGTTTTTCCACTTCTTTGGGAAGATCAAACTACAGGCGAACAATCGAGCGGATATCGCGAATCGGGTTATTTCCCCGAAGCCTTTGTTAATATGCTTGCTTTGTTAGGCTGGAATCCAGGAACAGAACAGGAGATCTTTTCAATGGATGAATTGATCGAAGCCTTTGATTTGGCTAGAGTTGGAAAGTCAGGTTCTAAATTCGACCCCGAAAAGACCAAGTGGTTCAACCACCAGTATATGCTCAAGAAAAGCGATAGCGAAATTGCCAAGTTATTTCAAGCTTATCTGGCTACAAAAAATATTCACGCCGAATTGGCTTACACCGAGCGGGTTGTTAGCATGGTGAAAGAACGAGCCGTGTTTGTTCACGAAATATGGGATCAAGGATTTTACTTTTTCCAAACGCCTGTTGAATACGACGCTCAGTCGGTGAAGAAGCGTTGGAAAGAGGGCGTTCCTGAAATAATGCAGGAAATTCTTACCTTGCTGCAAGATTTTAGAGGCAACTGGATTGCTGCCGACATCAAAGAAAAATTTTCAGAGTTTGTAACTGAAAAAGGCTGGGGTTTTGGCGTGGTGATGAACGCATTCCGAATTTGTCTTGTTGGAGCTGCTGTAGGTCCCGATTTATTCGAAATTTGCGAAATGATTGGAAGAGAAGAAACATTGCTCAGAATTCAAAACGGATTGAGCAAGATTGAAGTGCCCAAATAAGTGCTACATTTTATATATAGAAGCTGTTAATTCAATTGTAATTAGCAGCTTTTTTTTGCTCTATTATTTAGGGCCTTACGCCGAACAATGGTTGTTTCATTTGATGTAAAATAATGATAGAACCAAAGAGCTTTGGTATTATTCAAGATAAGATTCTATATTTACAGAATCATAAAAGATGTTAAAATTTACAAGAATGAAAAAATATCTCTTTTTAT
>CAZRXT010000097.1:2292-7885 GCA_964604035.1 uncultured Prolixibacteraceae bacterium
ATGTTGACCGACTATACATCTGCTAGTGCATCTTGTTCATTTATCAATATCTCAATTCCCGGAATGGATTTAGCCGAAGATGTTTTAGCCGATTATGGCATTGAAACATCTTCGTTTAGTGGTGCAACTGTTGAGTTTGACTACCGAATGTATTCGAAAAATAAAACAGGGCCACAAGGGTTCTACATTGGGCCATACATTAGGTATGCGGGTGTGGGAATGACAACTAAAATTGAAGATGTGGTTTTTACCGCCGATGCTAAACTTGACTATATCAAGGCAGGGTTTGGGCTTTCGCGGTTTGGTGCCGGTGTTAAATTGGGCGCACAATGGCTGCTCTGGAATTGTGTGACCATTGACTGGAACTTTTTTGGGCTTGGTGCCGACTACTATGCATTAAAAGTTTATAGCGAAGGTTCTGTAACTGAGAATGGTCAGACGTATAGCGATCAGGATGTTAATTTTACTGGATTCATTTTGCCTGCAATTAATACCGATTTTTCAATTGGCTACGCTTTCTAATTAAAATACAAACACAATCATAAGTAAGTCGCCTAATGTTTTGGGCGGCTTTTTTATTGCATTTTGAGTAACAAAGAAATAAGTTGAAGAAAAGAAATCGACCCCAACAGTTTTCACTATTGGGGCCGATGTTATTTGGGCTTAAACCTATTTTCTTAGTGTGCAAACTCAGCAAAGAAGTCGTTGCCTTTATCGTCAACAATGATGAAGGCTGGGAAATTTTCCACTGTAATTTTGCGGATGGCTTCCATGCCAAGTTCTTCGAAATCCACCACTTCGCTCGATTTGATACTCTCTTTTGCTAAAACAGCAGCCGGGCCACCAATCGATCCAAGATAGAAACCACCATGTTTTTGACAGGCATCTGTAACAGCTTTCGAGCGGTTGCCCTTTGCTACCATAATCATCGATCCGCCTAAGCTTTGGAAAAGATCAACATAAGAGTCCATGCGGCCAGCAGTTGTAGGTCCAAAACTTCCTGAAGCCATACCTTTTGGCGTTTTTGCAGGTCCAGCGTAATAAACCGGGTGTTTCTTGAAATAGTCGGGCAGCGGTTTGCCTTCATCAACCATTTTCTTCAATTGGGCATGAGCTATGTCGCGGGCAACAATTAAGGTTCCACGAAGGTTTAATCGTGTTTTCACCGGATATTTCTTCAGCTCGGCAAGCACTTCTTCCATTGGGCGGTCGAGGTCAATTTCAACCGGAGCAGCCAATTCGGGTGCACGTTCGGGCAAGAAACGGCGTGGGTTTTTTTCGAGTTCTTCGAGGAAGATACCGTCTTCTGTAATTTTCCCTTTGATGTTGCGGTCGGCACTGCAACTAACGCCTAGTCCAACAGGGCACGAAGCTGCATGGCGAGGCAAACGGATAACACGCACGTCGTGAACAAAATATTTACCGCCAAATTGTGCGCCAATGCCACTTTCCTGGCAAATTTTCAACACTTTAGCTTCCCATTCAAGGTCGCGGAATGCTTGACCGCCAATGTTTCCTTCGGTTGGCAAATGGTCGAGATAACCAGTTGAAGCTTTTTTAACCACCGATAAATTCGATTCGGCAGAAGTTCCGCCAATAACCAACGCAAGGTGGTAAGGAGGGCAAGCAGAAGTGCCTAAGTCAAGGATTTTTTCCTTCACAAATTTGGTTAGAGCTTCATCGGTCAAAAGTGCTTTGGTTTGCTGGTACAAGAAAGTCTTGTTGCCCGAGCCTCCGCCTTTTGTAACGAAAAGGAATTCGTATTTGCTGCCTTCTTCGGCATAAATATCAATCTGGGCAGGCAGGTTGGTGCCAGTATTTTTTTCGTCCATCATGGTGAACGGAACGACCTGTGAGTAGCGGAGGTTGCGGTTCAGGTAGGTATCGTAAATGCCTTTTGAAAGATGCTTGGCATCGCTAACGCCAGTGTACACATTTTCGCCTTTTTTACCTACAACGATTGCGGTTCCGGTATCTTGGCATGTTGGCAGTTCGCCTTCGGCTGCTACAACTTGGTTAATGAGCATGGTGTGTGCTACAAAACGGTCGTTATCGGTTGCTTCAGGATCGTCGAGTATTGCACGCACTTTTTCGAGGTGCGCTGGACGAAGGTAAAACGATACATCGGTAAAAGCTTCGCGGGCCAACAGTTCGAGGCCTTCAGGCGCAACTTTCAATATTTTACGACCATCGGCCTCAACGGTCGATACGTAATCCTTTGTTAACAACCGGTAGTTGGTTGTATCCTTTTGAAGAGGGAATGGTTTCTGATAGATAAATTCAGCCATGACTTTCTATTTTTTTAGATTTTTTGATTCTGATTATTTGTCATCAAAGTTGATGAAAATGGAAGGCAAATATAGCGAATAGGTTAACCAAAATGAATTTTGAAAACTCAGGAATCGAAAGGTTAAGGATGGGTTAAAAAAGAGGCCGGACTCAATGAGAACGGCCTCTGGCTTTGCACTATCAAATAGAACTTAATTTTTGAGGAATCTTGTTGTTAATACACTTTTATCGCTTTGTACTTTAAGGATGTATGCGCCTTTTAATAGTCCAGAAACATTGATCTTGGATGATCCTTCAAAAGTTTTTATAACATTCCCTTTTAATCCAATCACATCAATTTTTGAAATGTTTTCCATTCCTTTTATTGTCAGTTCAGAACCAACAGGATTAGGATAAACTTCAAGAATAGAATTGGATATGTTGTTTGCTGAAACTGTTGAAACCGCTACAGTTGCCGATGCTTTTTCTGCCGATACATTAGCAAAGTTATCGACCGTTTCGATGGCGAAGGTGTAGTTGCCATCGGCCAGGTTTTTAATTGAGTAGGTGTTTCCGCTTGCCTTAGCATATAAGGAATCGGCAATCAAAGCTCCATTCTGATAAATGTTGTAGTAAAGAATTGCAATATTGTCGGTTGCATTGTCCCAAGTTAATTTTACTGTGCTGCTGGTTGCTGTTGCTTCAAGTTTGCTTACAGTTGTTGGTGCTTCTTCGTCAGTTACGATGCTGAAAGTGCCGCTCTCCTCAACTTGGAATGTGCCAAACAGCGATGGGTCGTTGAATGGATTTGCTGTTGGAGAAACTAACGTAATTTGGTTGCGATTTGCATCCGAAGCTGTTGCATCGTTGTCGCTTGCCAAAACATCAAAGCCAATTTTTGTTCCGATAGTAGGGGTAAAGCCCTGCATCAGCGAATCCCAAGGTATAATTAATTCAAAATTATAACCAATTTCGGTTTTGGTGTATGTTTGAATAACTCCGCCCAGCGTATTGTTTTTGCTGAATTCGACATCTGGCACCAATCTTAACTGATAGTCGGTTGAATCGAATGTTGGATCATTATTAACCCATCCGCCGTTACGAGGCCAGTGAATATTTTTCGAATTATCCATATCGAAATAAACTTCGATGTTATCAACCTGATAGTTTGTTCCTGAGTTTACTATGCTATCATCAGTAATTTTGAAAATCAGATAAGCATTGTTCGAATCCCATCTAAAGTTCAGGTTTCCAGTGAAATCATCAGGTGAATCAACTTTCCCAAATACGATATTTTCAATAACGAAATCAGGCTCAGTGGTTTCTAAAGTCAAAATTGGATTCCAGTTGTCGGTTCCTTTTGTGAAGTTGAACGTTGTGATTTTGGTTCCATCGGTTAATGTTGGCGCTGTTAATACATGTGACCAACTGATGCGTTTTGATGAATTATCTTCGCCCGACTTTTCAATTGTTCCATATTCAAAACACCTGTCGGTTGGGCCTCCCAATGAAGGGTTCCAGCCTTCGGGTTGTATCATCGATTTTCCTTCCGATCCGGTGAAGTTTGTAGTGTCGATTGTTGTATTGTAATAAACCACTTCGCTGGTGGTGCCTTGCCATGGGCGACCTAACATGCCTGGTTTTGAAAGGAATGCCGAAGCTGTTTCTGTTCCTTGTTTTGCCGAAGTAATGTTGCATTCGTACATTAGGTAGCCACGGGTTGATGCGCTGGTTTGTTGTGCAGCAGTGATGTACGAAACGTCGGTGCTGGCATCGCTGGTGTTCATAGCGAGGTCGGTTTTGTAGCATACCAGGGTCATGCCCCCAAAAATGTAATCGGTACCTCCCATAAGAGAACCTTTATATGCGACAACTCTCGCACCTTCAGCACCATAGAACGAGTCCTGGCGACCAACAATCCGGCAATTATTCAATATCGATTTATCGCCACTTTTGGAGTAGGCCAGAGCCGCCGCTCTTTCAACAAAACTTTTTGACTGAACAGCAGTGTTGCCAATGTCGGTTGGGCGTTTGCCTTTTCCTCCAACAGCCCATTCAATAACAACATCTTCAGATTCTTTTTTCGAAATATATTGGTTGAACGAGTTCTCGAAGATGATATTGGAAGCTTCGAAGCCCGCAGCACCTACCACAACTGTTGCATTCCAGTACGAACCACTGGTCGATGCTCCACCGGTGTTGGTGTAGGTCGAATACCCGTTTTCTTTATTGACCAGTAATGCATCGGCACTCCATTTTTGGTTGGGTGCCATGCTGTAGTAATTGTAGCCGTGACCGTAGTACGAAGTGATTCTAACCGCATTTGCATCAATGTCGATACCTTTGTTGAGCAGTGCAATGCTTGGTTCTTTGGCCGCGTTGATGAATGACACATTTGCAACGTCGACAACCAGCATCTCTTCATAGTTTCCCGGGTCGATGACGATCGAAACTCTTTCGTTGTTTGGCCTGATCATTGACCTTACGGCATCTAGTGCTTCGTTTATTGTCTGGTAATCTTTGTCAACACCAACAGTAATTGTTTCGGCATAAGGGATTACTTTAATCACTGACATGTCGGTAATGTAGGTTGTTCCTGATCCGGTTCCTATTGTAACATAGCCGGCTTCGGTTCCGGTGTATATGTACGAAGTGCTTTCTGCAATACTGGTGCTGTTGCTTGTTGTTCTGATGGTATCACCTCCATTAATTGAAAAAGCTGCTGAATAGTAGTAACCAATGGTGAGTTTTTCGTTTGGATTCATTGGTACTTTAATGCTTGCACCTGCTTTTGCTACGATATGGCTTTTTGCTTTTTCATTGTAGATATTTCCTGTGAATAGCAATCCCTTGTAAGCAGCATCTTTATTGGTGATTGTTGCGTCGTCGAAAGGCCACGATGTTACAGTTTTAAATATTAGCGATTTAGAGTTTGAAGCTCCAGCAATCTTCACATTGGATGTGGCACCAAGTTCAACAGGATAAGCTTCGATTCCTAAACACGATACGGTGTAATCTCCATCTCGAAGTTCAATGTTGTTCAGGTCGGCGAAAGTGTAAGTGTAACCTGCTTCTTTCAAATTTGTGAAAGCCAGTTTTAATTTGGATTTCAACGAATCTGCCAATCCTTCGGTGGTTATGGTTAACGGATAAACAGGTTTTACCACAAAAGTAATGTTCGCTGATGAATTGGCATTTCCAATTGTAATTGTATCGTCTAAAATGCTGTAATCGTTTACTCCTGTTGCTGTAATGGTATATAAACAATTAGGTTCCAGATTAGAAGTATAGGTTGCCGCACTAGCATTGATGTTTGTTTCAGGAT
>CAZRXT010000098.1:0-7826 GCA_964604035.1 uncultured Prolixibacteraceae bacterium
CGATGATCCGTTCTTCAATCCAGTCGTCGCCGGCAATGGCAACATCAAGTTCCTGAAGGGCAAGTTGTGAACTGAACTCTTGAGGGCGGCCATCCCAACCATAAAGGAAATTTACGGTTTTAAATGTGCTGGGACCTCCTTCTTCGTAGCCCTTGGTTTCGAAGCCCGAGTCTTCAAGAAGTTTGATCAGGTTTCCCCCGCGGCTTGCATTGGCCAGTGACCCGGCTGGCATTCCTATAGTAAGTTTATTGTTTTCCATTGGTAGTTTATTGTTCTGTGACTTCGAGAGTTCCGTTGTCATTCAGTTTGCGGTAATAGCATGAGTGATATGGCATATTGTTGTCTTTTTTTGCATGACAAGCACCTTTTCCTTCTGGAGTTACCAAAAACAGGAAGGAATTTTGCTCACAGTTTATGCGGATCTCTTCAATACGAAGCATATCGCCCGATGTTAACCCTTTTTTCCAAAGTTCATTCCTACTGCGGCTCCAGTAAGTAGCATAACGGCTCCGAACAGTTTCGTCGAATGCTTCTTTGTTTACGAACGAAAGGATAAGTACCTCTTTTGTGTGAAAATCTTGTGTAACTACAGGCAATAGTTTTTGTCCATCAGGGCCGAAATCAACCTGAAAATCAGTAGTGTATTCTTTAGACATGGTTTATTATTATTTGCATGGAATTGAGGGGGCTAAAAATAGTTAAAAAATGGGTTTATAAAAAACTCTTGTAACAATTGAAGAAGTAGGAAAGGTAGATGTTGTTGTGATATTTAAAGGAGTTATGTGTGATCTGAATATTTTCGAAAAAAAAATGTCCAAAGAAACTCTTCGGACATTTAATTTCAATAGTATTTATTGATTACATTTTCGATTGTTTGCTCATCATGAAATGATCGGCCAAAACCAACGCTGCCATGCTTTCAACAATGGGCACTGCGCGTGGTAAAACACACGCATCATGACGACCTTTAGGGTTAATGGTAGTTTCGTTCAGGTCTTTATCTATGGTTTTCTGCTCTTTAAGCAGAGTTGCGATAGGTTTGAATGCTACGCTGAAATAGATATCCTGACCGTTTGAAATCCCACCCTGAATTCCGCCAGAATGATTGGTGACAGTTTTAACTGTTCCATTTTCATTCACAAATATATCATTGTGCTCAGAACCACTAAGTTTAGTGCCTTCAAAACCTGAACCGTATTCAAAACCTTTTACCGCATTGATACCCAGCATTGCAAAGCCCAAATCGGCATGTAGTTTATTGAAAACAGGAACACCCCATCCGGCAGGAACACCTTTAATGACACACGAAATAGTTCCTCCAACCGTATCATGATCTTTTCCGGCTTGTTCAACACGGGCAATCATTTTCTCGGCAGTTTCAGCATCAGGGCAGCGAATAATATTTTCCTCAGTTCTTGTCAGGTCGAGTTCCTGATAAGGTTTCTCGAGCGAAATAGTACCGACACTGCTTACGTAAGCTTGAATGGAAATATTCAGTTGCGACAAAAGCTGCTTGGCAATAGCTCCACCAACAACACGGGCAATGGTTTCCCTTGCCGATGAACGGCCACCTCCACGATGATCGCGCACTCCATATTTCTGTATGTAGGTATAGTCGGCATGAGATGGCCTGAAAACATCTTTCAGGTTGTTGTAATCGTTAGAGTGCTGATCTTGATTGCGAACCAAGAAGCCGATTGGAGTGCCAGTTGTTTGTCCTTCAAAAATACCAGAAAAGAATTCAACAGAATCTGACTCTTTTCGTTGAGTGGTAATTTTAGACTGACCTGGTTTTCTTCGGTCGAGTTCCGATTGTACAAAATCAATATCAATAGTTAGCCCTGCTGGGCAACCATCAATAATGCCGCCAATACCTGCACCATGAGATTCGCCAAATGTTGTTATCCTGAAAATATTTCCGAAACTGTTCACAAGTATATTCTTATTATAAGTTATTGATTATATGCTTGTTTTTAGTAATTTATTCTTGTAGCCGTTTTAAACCTCATGAAACATACAATAAAAGTATTGTATGTTGAAATCAGATTATTGATACTTTGAGGTTGATTGACTAAAGAAAATTTTAGTGACAACCGCCCGAACCACAACCACAAGAGTCGGAAGCGCATTCATCGTCGCCACAACTGTCAGAGTCGCATCCACAACCAGAGCCACATCCACAGCCCATCATTGGAGCTAGTTCTTCTTCTGTAGCATCGCGAACTTCGATGATTTTGCCTTCAAAATAAAGAGTTTCACCAGCAAGAGGATGGTTGAAATCCATTTTTACAGCATCGTCAGATACTTCAACTACGGTACCATTCATTCGGTGTCCGTCTGCTGTTTGCATTGGAATTTGGCTGCCAATTGCAAAACGTTCAGATTCGAAAACACCATCAATTAAGAAAATATCTTTTTCAAGATCAACAATTGCAGTATCATCAATTTCGCCATAAGCATCTTTTGCTTCTAGTGTCATTTCGAAATCATCGCCTTGTTTTAACCCTGTGAGATTCGATTCGAACATTGGCAACATCATGCCTATTCCATATACGAATTGTAGTGGAGACTCAACTGTTGTCTGTTCAATTATTTCTCCTTCTTTGTTGTCGGCTTTAAGTATATAGCTTAAAGTGACCATTTTATTAACAGAAATGCTCATTTTTTTGTATTATGAATTTAAAAAAAAAGTTTTCAAAGGTAACTAAATAGTCTTCTGTAACAATTTTTGGCTTAGATGGTTTAATAAAATTCACTCATAGTTAATCTCTGTTTGATTTTTATTTTAGTATAAAACGCATTGTTCTTTGTTAATCAGGCGAGTGTAAAAAGATCAGCCTTAGACTTTGTGGATTCAATTTTTTGAGAATAATGTTGCTTATTAATTCCCTTTGCCGTATAATTGCAGAGAAATTTTCAAAGAGATAGTTCATACAACTTCATTTCCACAAATTTTATAATCAACCAGAATTTTATTTAAAGCCAAAATTTGCAACGGCTTAAATTTTACATGATATGTACGATATTATTGAATTAAACAACAAGCTTGTTACCGATTTGCGTGACATAGCAAAAGAGCTTCAGGTTAAACGTGTTGAAAAGCTTAAGAAAGAAGAGTTGGTTTACAAGATTTTAGATGCTCAGGCAATTTTAGCTTCGGAAAATAAGCTCAAACCAAATAAACCCGCAGAATCAAAGAGTAGTCAGGCTCCTGCTCCTGTTCCTGCTTCTGCTCCAATTAAAACTACACCTGATACCGACGATGAAGATTCTCTTCTGAAGCGCAAAAGAATTCGCATCAATCTTTTTAAAGATGATAAAAAAGCCACTAAAATCGAAAAGGTTTCGCTTCCAAAGCTTCCATTAGAGGAACCTAAAGAAGAGGTAAAAGTTGAACCGATTGTTAAAAATGAAGAATCGGAGAAGGTTGTTGCCGTAGAACCTCAAAATCAGCCGGTAAAAGGCAATGCCACTCAGAACTCTAATCGTGATGGTGGTAATTTTCAGCAAAAGAATAATGCTCAACCTCGCTCAGCCAATGAAAATCAGCCAAAGGAATCGAAACCGGCTGAAAGGCAAGACAGAGTGGGTGAGGACAAAAAGAACCAGATAAGAACTGAACGCCCGGTTGAGCGTCGCAACGACCGCCAGCAACAAGATAGAACATTTGATAGGCCTACCGAAAAAACATTTGACCGCCAAGCCGACCGTTATCAGGATCGGCAACCCGATCGTCAGCAAGACAGACAACAGGATCGCCCATCGGACAGGCAACAACAGGACCGACCAACAGATCGCCCACAACAAGATCGTCAGGATCGTCAGGATCGTCCATCAGATAGACAACAAGATCGCCCATCAGAACGTTCATCTGATCGTCAGAACGACCGCCCAGCAGAAAGCCAAAACACCCAGATACCTTACAATAAACAACAGAGCCCGAATCCTAATTTCCGTAAAAATACACAACAAGAAAAAACTGTTTTCGACTTCGAAGGGTTGATTACAAATTCAGGAGTTCTTGAAATAATGCAAGATGGATACGGATTCCTCCGTTCATCAGACTATAATTATTTGAACTCGCCCGATGATATTTATGTATCTCAGTCGCAGATAAAATTGTTTGGTTTGAAAACAGGCGATACTGTAAAAGGAACCATCAGGCCTCCAAAAGAAGGTGAAAAGTATTTTCCGTTGATTAAAGTTATTGAAATCAATGGACGCTTACCTGAATACGTTCGCGACAGAATTCCATTCGATCATTTAACTCCGCTTTTCCCCGACGAGAAATTCAACTTGACAGGAAAAGGAAATGCCTCACTTTCGGCCAGAGTTGTTGATCTTTTTGCTCCAATTGGTAAAGGCCAGCGTGGGTTGATTGTTGCTCAGCCAAAAACAGGTAAAACAGTATTGCTTAAAGAAATAGCAAATGCTATTGCTGCAAATCATCCTGAAGTTTATATGATTGTACTTCTGATTGATGAACGTCCGGAAGAGGTAACAGATATGGCCAGGAGCGTAAATGCTGAAGTAGTTTCGTCGACTTTTGATGAGCCAGCCGAACGCCACGTAAGGGTTGCAAACATTGTTCTTGAAAAAGCAAAAAGGCTTACTGAATGTGGTCATGATGTAGTAATATTGCTCGATTCGATTACCCGTTTGGCTCGTGCCTACAATACGGTACAACCTCCATCGGGCAAAGTGTTGTCGGGTGGTGTTGATGCCAACGCCCTTCATAAACCAAAACGTTTTTTTGGTGCAGCCCGTAACATTGAACATGGTGGCTCGCTTACAATTTTGGCAACAGCTCTTACCGAGACTGGTTCAAAAATGGATGATGTAGTATTTGAAGAGTTTAAGGGAACTGGTAATATGGAACTTCAACTCGACCGTAAATTGTCGAATAAACGTATTTTCCCTGCTGTTGATGTTACTCTTTCAAGTACTCGTAGGGAAGACTTGCTGATTCATAAACCAATGCTCGATAAAATTTGGATTCTTCGTAATTATCTTGCTGATATGAACTCAACCGAATCGATGGAATTCCTTCGTGATAGGATGTCGAAAACTGAATCGAACGAAGAGTTTATCGTTTCAATGAATAGTGGGAAATAGTTGGAAATTAACTTAAGATATTGAAATCCATTTCGAAAGAGATGGATTTTTTTTATTTAAAATAAGCAGCCCCGTTAGTTTTTACCTAACGGGGCTGTTTAGAAGTTATTGAAACTAACTCAGTTTGTTACCAAACATATCGAATACCCAGTGCAGTTCCCCAGCCTAAACCCGAATTATCCCCAAGGAAATCCCACATAGGACGGACATCCAAGCTTAATAGAATTGGTGCTCCTTGCTTTTTGAAATCGTATTCTAACCCAATTTGGCCACCCAAAGCAACGTTGATGTATCCGTCGTTGTTGTCGTTAGAGTAAAGGCCAATACTGGCACCCGGCCCAACATACCAGTTCAGTCCTGATGTAATGTTCCAGTCCCATTGATAAATGCCGGTTACCGATAATCTGTTGTAGTGGGAATTACCTCCCCAGCCCAAATCCAGCTCAAACCTGTTTGCATTGCCGATGCCTTGCTGATATGAAATTTCAGCTCCATTAAAACTACCTCCGCCTAAACGCAATCCAATTGCATGCGGATTTACTTGTGCATTAGCTATAAAAGTCAAGCAGGAAACTAAGGCTACAATTAATAAGATTTTCTTCATTGGTATAATTTTATTTTTTTAGAATGTGCATTAGAATGGCACAAAGCTCTAAAAAAATAGAATGAATACAAAAAGGTTTTGTAGATTTTGCTTAAAAGAAGCATTCAGAAAATAGTTTGATTTTGCTTATTTTCTGATTCGGTGTCCAAACTGAGCATAGAAATAAATGATCAAATACGATGGAACAATAATCCAGTAAGCTTCTCGTGGCGCGAACTTGTCGGACAGAAAACCATATAAAAGAGGTAGAACCGCACCGCCTGCTATTGCCATTATTAATAACGATGATCCTATTTTGGTAAATCGGCCTAACCCTTCAATTGCAAGTGGCCAAATAGCTGGATAAATTAAAGCGTTGGCAAGTCCGAGCAACGAAATGAACAGTACCGACGTGAATCCAGTTGTCAATAAGGCAATGAAAGTCAAAGTTATACCTAAAAGTGCCGATATTTTTAAGGCATTCTCTTGAGTGAGATATTTGGGAATTGTTACAATGCCAACAAAATATCCAATAATCATCGAGATTAGGGTAGTGGTCGCAAAGAATTTGGCCGATGATAAGGCAATTCCCTGAGATGCTCCGTAGCTAATAACAGAGTCGGCGGCCAAAACTTCAACACCCACATAAAAGAACATTGCAATAGTTCCCAGAATGAGGTGTGGAAATTGAAAGATGTTTTTTTTGTTCGAATTTGATGCTGCAACAGATTGATCTTCATGTTCGGTGTCGATTTCGGGCAGACTGGAACGATAAATCCATAAGGCTAGAACTACGAGAATGATTGTGATGATTATGTAGGGATTGATTACTCTTAATGCAAGTTCATTGAGTTCTTGAGTTTTCTCGGCAACAGGCATTTGATGAAGTTTATCGATCAATGAATCAACATCTTTTAACGCAATCGCTCCAAGAATAATTGGCGCAATTGCACCTGCAATTTTATTGCACACACCCATTATGCTTATTCGTTTGGCTGCACTTTTGCTCGGTCCAAGTATTGTAATATAAGGGTTTGCGGCTGTTTGCAGAACCGACAACCCGGTTCCTTGAATGAACAAGCCCAACAGGAACAATCCAAACGTTCTCGATTGTGCTGCGGGGATAAACATCAACGCACCTATTGCCATTGTAAGCAATCCAAGCGACATTCCTTTCTTGAATCCGACCACGCGCAAAATTGCTGCTGAAGGAATTGCCATCACAAAATACGAGATGTAAAAAGAGAAAGCTACAAGGTACGATTGTAGGTTATTTAGTTCGCATGCAATTTTTAAGTAGGGAATAAGTACAGAGTTCAACCACGTAATAAACCCGAAGATGAAAAACAGACAACCTATAATTACTATTGATCTTGAGGTGTTTGATTTTGATGTTTGATCCATTTCTGACATTATTTATTGAGAAAATATTTGCGGATGGAAATTAATTAAAAATGTGCTCTAATCAGATTTTTCTCTGTTTAATATTCACACAAAAAAGGCTATCCGCATTTATTCGAATAGCCTTTGGTGTAATTTTTTTTGCTTTTAGAAAATCAGTTTTCCTACAAATCTTCCTTTTTTGTTTGTGATTTTAAAGATGTAAATCCCCGATTTTTGTTCTGGAACTTGAAATAGGTTTGTTGCATTTTTTTCAGAAAATATTTGTTTACCTGTTGAAGAGTAGACAATTAACTTGGAAGTACATTCTTCGCCATCAACAATAATATTATAGCTGTTGGTTGTCTTGTTGTGAAGAACTTTCACGTTTTGTAGCGTGATCTCTTTGTTCGAAGTTGACTGATTTGTAATTGTGATTTCAACAATATCAGAAATTGCAGTTCCATCCTGAGTAGTAGCTCTTATCTCTACAATTCCGTTTTCTTTGGCAGTAACCAATCCGTCTTGCGTAATTGTTGCGAACTCTTTTCCAGAAATGATTTCCCAATAAGCTATTTTAACGATTGCATTTTCAGGCAAAATTGTTGCGCTTAACTGAAGCTCACCGTTTTTGATATCTATTTTGAAATTTCCGGTCGCACTAACAATTTCAATGCTCTCGGCCAAAATTTTCTGGTTCGAAATAGTAATATTGAAAGTCGCAGAAACACCTGATCCGTCAAGGGTT
>CAZRXT010000099.1:0-3091 GCA_964604035.1 uncultured Prolixibacteraceae bacterium
TTTCGACACAAAAAGAGAAACCAATCTTTGAAGTGATGTTCGAATCGGGGTTTAATTCCAAGGGGCCTTTTATTTCAGCATTTAAGAAACATACAGGGAAAACACCATCTGAATTCCGAAGCAGCCTTGAATAAATTCAAACGTGTCGGAATTTTCACGCACGTCCAATGGGAAAAAGAAACCAAAAACAATTCACTATCTCTTCTTTCCCAGCCTTCTTTTTTTGCTCTGATATCGCAGAACTCGCTTGTAAATAAGGAACACTGCTAACAGAAAAAAGAAAGCGAAGATCATTATTGCCATGCCTTGATTGAGGCTGTCGCCTTTGGCGCGGCTCCACATTTCGAGTACGGTATCGTTTTTATCAAGGAAGTCGTTGAATATGGCACAACGGGCTACAATGCTGCTATCGGGGTATTGTATTGGGTTAACTTGCAAACTATCGTTGCCCGGACCAAAGAAATAGCTGAGGTTAACCGTTTCGGTAAGTGTTGTGTCTAGTTGTTCATCAAGTATTTCGGGTGTGGCCACAGCACTGGTATAACCGCTGATGTCCATATTGCGCAAAGCAACTTCGGGCTGACAAAGGTAGTTCAGGAAGTAGCTAGCCGCTTTTGCATTGCCGGCATACTTTGGAATTACCCAACCATCGAACCAAATGTTGCTCCCTTCGTTGGGCACAATATAATCGAGCGAAACATCAACAGTTGCAGCTTCTTCAATGGCCCAAACAGCATCGCCGCTCCAGGCATAGCTGAGCCAAATTTCGCCTTTGGTCATCATCTCCTTGCCAAAGTCGGCTTCCCAACCCGCAACATTTGTTTTCAGCCGTTTCAAATACTCTTCAACAAGGGCAATGTCTTCGGGTGTGTGGTCGTTGGCTACATTATAAATCGAACGTTTTCCGGTGGCAATGTCGTTACTGTAACCAAAAATTGCAGCCACGTTATAGGCATCCCAGTAACTATCTTTCATCAGAACTTTACCCCGGTTTTTTGGGTTCCAAAGGCAATTCCACGAACTGACCTCTTCGGACGAAACAAGTTCTGTATTATAAAGAATGCCCGAAGTTCCCCACATGTAAGGCACCACATAGTCTTCGGCCTTCATGTTTTCCTTGCTGAATGCATCGAGGCGTTCGCGAATGAAAGGCGAAATGTTGCTCAGGTAATTTGGGGTGTTTCCAAAGTCGCGATTAAAAGGGATAAGAAGCTGGTTGTACATCATTCGCTCAATAATAGCCTGCGTTGGGCAAACCAAATCGAAATCTTCTTCGCCAAGGGCAATTTTGGTGTACATCACCTCGGTCATGTCGAAAACCTGATAAACAATCTTGATATCCTCGCCCGTTTGTTCCTTGTACCAAACGGGAAATTCGGTCAACAGGTCTTCGTCAATATAATCGGCCCAGTTGTAAATCTTAAGGATTTTACTGCGCGACTCCTTGCTCTCTTTACAACTGTTGAAAAGCAAACCGGTTGAAAGTATCACAAAGAACAGAGCTACTGTTCGCAATATTGTATGGTTGATTGAGCGTTGCATATTAAAGTTTCTTTTTGGCTGAACGTTGGTTTATTACAAGCAACAGAACCAGCACCGAGATAAAAATAATGGCTGACAGCGGGCGTAATTCAGGCGTAAGCCCACCTTTACGGGCATCGGCATAAATGTACGTTGAAAGTGTTTCCAACCCTTCGTTCCCAATGGTGAAAAGGGTAACCACAAAATCGTCTATCGAAAGGGTGAAGGCAAGTATAAATCCACTGATCATCCCCGGTTTTAATTCGGGGAACAATACTTTGCGCAAAGCCTGAAATGGGGTAGCGCCTAGGTCGAGTGCGGCTTCGTACAAATTGTCGTTCATTTGCCTGAGCCGTGGCAATACGCTAAGTACCACATAAGGGGTACAAAACGAAATGTGTGCCAGAATAACGGTTGTGTATCCCTGCGAAATACCAAGGGTTACAAAAAGCAGGAAGAGCGAAATTGCCGTAATGATATCGGGGTTGAGAATTGGAATGTTGTTGGCCAGTTGTACCGCTTTACTTGCCCTTGGCCTCAGGTTATTAATGCCAATGGCAGCCATAGTCCCCAATATTGTTGAAACTGTTGCAGCAATCAGCCCAATTATCAACGTATTCCAAAGGGCACTTACAAGCGAATGGTGAACACCGCCCTGAAACAGCGAAGTGTATAGCTTAAACGAAAAGCCTGTCCAGTTGCCAAGTACTTTAGCTTCGGTAAACGAGAAGATGATGATGATCAGGATTGGCGCATAAAGCATCAAGAGCAGCAATCCGAGGTATGAACGCGAAAGAATCTTCTTCATCATATTAGGCCTCCTTCCTCAGTTGCTTTGGCATTTCCACCGGTATTAAGCAGCGAAGTAATGCCAATGAGCAGCAACATAACCAACGATAACGCCGCGCCGTAGTTCCACATGCCGTTGTAAATGTTTTCCTGTAAGGTTGAACCAAACAGCTTAATGTTGTTGATGGTTAAGAGTTCGGCAATAGCAAAGGTTGATATTACGGGCATGAAAACCATCATGATACCGCTGTAAATGCCGGGGGCGGAGAGGGGCAGTATTGTTTTGACAAAAACCTGCCGGGGATTGGCCCCAAGATCTTGTGCCGCTTCGATCAAACTTTTATCGGTTTTTTGCAGACTGTTGTATATTGGGTAAATCATGAACGGAAGGAAGTTGTAAACCATTCCGAAGAGCAATGCACCTTGCCCAAGCGGAATGCTCAGGAAATCGAACAGCGCCACGGTGGCCAGTGTGCGTATCAGAAAGTTTATCCACATTGGGAGGATGAACAGCAGCACCAAGATTTTCGAGTTGCGCGATTCCATACGGCTAAGGATGTAAGCCGCCGGATAACCCAGCAACAGGCAAAGAAACGTTGTAACCAGTGCCACTCCTACCGAATAGATGAACGTGTTCATTGCCTCGGGCTGCATCCAAAACTTGCGGAAGTTGGTAAACGAGAAGTCGCCTTCGTTGTTGGTAAAGGCATACATCACAATTAGGCAGAGCGGTATAATTACGAAGAATGCCAGAAAGAGGATGTAAGGTATTGACCAACTC
>CAZRXT010000099.1:3191-7769 GCA_964604035.1 uncultured Prolixibacteraceae bacterium
CAGTGGTAATCCTGAATCAGAAATTCAAAACCTTCGGGGGTCATCACCATCATTTCGTAATGAACGCCTTTGAAGATACTTGAAGTTACTTTGCCAGTAAACTGAGCCGCTTCCGACAGGTCGAAAATGTAGATGTCTTCGGGGCGGATAACCACATCGACCGGAACATTCTCTCCAAAATCTTTATCAACGCACTCAAACTGATGACCGGCAAATTCAACAAGGTTATCCTTTATCATGATTCCGTTCAGGATGTTGCTCTCGCCAATAAAGTCGGCCACAAACGAGTTAACGGGTTCGTTGTATATTTCGGTAGGCGTTCCTATTTGCTGAATTTTGCCCTCGCTCATTACCACAATAGTATCGCTAAGGGTCAACGCCTCTTCCTGGTCGTGTGTGATATATACGAAGGTGATGCCCAGCTTTTTGTGCATGGCTTTAATTTCCATCTGCATGTCTTTGCGCATCTTCAGGTCGAGTGCAGCCAGAGGTTCGTCGAGCAGCAACACTTCGGGTTCGTTCACAATGGCACGGGCAATAGCCACGCGTTGTTGCTGTCCGCCCGAGAGTGAATCGACATCGCGCTCTTCGTAGCCAATCATGCCCACCATCTTCAAAACCTTCTTCACCTTCTTCTTAATCACAGCATCTTCGAGCTTCTTTAGGTTTAATCCGAAGGCTACATTGTTGAAAACGTTGAGATGTGGAAAAAGGGCATACTTCTGGAACACAGTATTCACGGGGCGCAAGTGCGGTGGTATCTCGGTCATTTCGTTTCCTGCAATCGAAATCTTTCCTTCCGAAGCTTTTTGAAATCCGGCAATTAACCGCAGCAATGTGGTTTTCCCACAACCCGATGGCCCCAGAATGGTTACAAATTCACCTTTGCGGACAAAGAGATTAATATCGTCGAGAACAACCTTGTCGCTAAATGAATGCGAGACGTGTTCAATAGTGATTATTTTTTCAGACTCTTGCATGTAAATATCGCTGAACGTAACTGATTTTGTTAGTTTACCTATTAAAAAAAGGTAGCCAAAGATAAATAATGAACGAACATGTTTGCAGAAAAATAGATGTACCGATGAACAAAATTATGCGAGTTCCATCAGTCTGGGATTCCGTTCGAACCAGATCGTTTAAATTCAAAAGATATTCAGGAAGTTAAAAGGATAGTCTTGGCACAGCTCTGTAAATATTCCCAGTATTCCCTCTTCACATAGGCTTCATATCGCATTAAGCCGCTTTGGTAAAACATTGAGCAGGCTTGGCAGAGTGCAAAAGCGGCTTAATGAAATACAAAGCCTGCTTGGAGAAACTAAAAAGTGGCTTGGCGAAACATCAAGCCCCTTTAGCAAACCTCGAAGCCGCTTTAATACTCCATTAAACCGACTCGGCGTTTTGCCAAGCCACTACAATAAAACGCTAAGCCTGCTTAATGGATTACTGAGCCACTGAAAGGGAAGGTTTTGTTGGATTTATAGCATATCACACTTACCCGAAATGGTAAAAAGTTCTTTTGACACCACATTGATCCAAAATAAAATCGAACTCAGGTTATTAGAAATGAAACGAACATGTTTGCACACAATCAAAACACGCATGAAAATGAGTCATGTGAGTTCCATCCGACAATTAAAAAAACAAATTATTTACGGATGAAAACTAAGAACTCAGGTTATTATTTACTCGGATGATTTTTATATTTTTAGACTTTATTTTACATTGAATATAACCAATGACAAATCAAAACCCGGAACAAATAGCCAGAGACCAAATCGACAAACAATTAATTGCTTGTGGCTGGTTTATTCAAGGTCTTAAAAAGATCAATCTACATGCAGGAGTTGGTATTGCTGTAAAGGAATATCAGACCGATGTTGGCCCAGCAGATTACGTGTTATTTGTTGATGGAAAGCCATGTGGTGTTGTCGAAGCTAAACGTGAAGAGGAAGGGCATAAACTTAATGTGCACGAAGACCAGTCTGAAGGATATGCCACGGCAAAACTCAAACACCTTAAAAATGAGCCCCTACCATTTGTTTATGTAAGTACAGGTGAAATAACAAGGTTCACTGATTTTACTGATCCAAAACCAAGGGCAAGAGAAATATTCAGCTTTCACCGACCTGAAACGCTGAGAGATTGGTTGAAGAGAGATAAATCTCTGCGGAAAAGATTACTTGATTTGCCTGCTTTGCAAGAAGATGGATTGAGGGAATGCCAGATCAATGCAATCAATAATTTAGAAGTATCCTTTAAAGCAAACAGGCCAAGAGCTTTAATCCAAATGGCTACCGGGTCGGGAAAGACTTTTACTGCTATTACAACCATTTATCGGTTACTGAAATTTGCAAAGGCCAAAAGAGTTTTGTTCCTAGTTGATACAAAGAACCTTGGAGAACAAGCTGAACAGGAGTTCATGTCGTTTGTCCCTAACGATGATAACCGAAAGTTTACCGAATTATACAGTGTTCAAAGGCTTAAGTCGAGCTATATTGCCACCGATAGTCAGGTTTGCATCAGTACCATCCAACGCCTCTATTCAATTTTGAAAGGCACAGACCTGGATGAGAAGCTGGAAGAGGAGAACCCCAACGAACGAAAATTTCAACCCAAGGTAATTCCACCTATTGAATATGATCCTAAAATGCCCGTCGAGTTTTTCGATTTCATTGTGATAGATGAATGCCACCGGAGCATATACAATTTATGGAAACAGGTGTTGGAATATTACGATGCCTTTGAGATAGGCTTAACCGCTACGCCCGATGCCCGAACAATAGGTTATTTCGATCAAAATCTGGTGAGTGAGTATTCGCATGAAATGGCTGTGGCCGATGGCGTAAATGTAGGGTACAACGTTTTTATCATCGACACCAAAATAACACAGCAAGGTGGAACACTGTGGCAGGGCGAATACATTGAACACCGCGAAAGACTGAGCAGGAAAAAGAGGCTGGAGTTGCAGGATGAAGATGAAAATTATTCAGCTCAGCAGCTAGATAAAGATGTGGTGAACCCCAATCAGATCAGAACCATTATCCGTTCATTCAAAGAACATTTACCTGAAATATTCCCCGACCGTTTTGTAGAGACGATGCATGCATCGTCTCAGGCATCGTCTCATAACCTGTCCGATTTTGAAGTCCCCAAAACCCTGATATTTGCCAAAACCGACAGTCATGCCGATGATATCATTCAAATTGTGAGGGAAGAATTTGCAGAGGAAAACCGTTTCTGTAAAAAGATCACCTACAATTCAGATAAAGACCGTTTAGATGCTGATGAAAAAGTGCTCGAAAAAGGTGAAGATCCAAAGACAACCCTCGCACAATTCCGGAACGATTACCACCCCCGAATAGCGGTTACCGTAGATATGATTGCCACTGGTACCGATGTGAAACCTCTGGAGTGTTTGCTTTTTATGCGCGATGTGAAGAGCAAGAATTACTTCGAGCAGATGAAAGGCCGTGGAACGCGAACCATTGATTTGGATAGCCTTCGAAAAGTTACACCAACAGCCAGGAGCACCAAAGATCATTTTGTTATTATCGATGCCATTGGTGTTACCCGAAGCCTGAAAACCGATAGTCGGCCACTGGAGAAGAAGCCGGGTATTCCATTAAAAGAATTGTTATTTCAGGTTGCGGTGGGAAACAGAGATGAGGCGTTGTTTACCTCGTTGGCCAACAGGCTTACCCGCCTCGACAAGCAAATTACCCCAAAGGAAAAACAGAAATTTGCCGAAAAAGCAAATGGGAAAACCATTTCGCAGGTGGTGAAAGAGTTGTTGAATGCTTACAACCCCGATGTGCTTGAAGCCATAGAGACTAAAGTTAAAAATAAACACATTGGTGCTGCTCCTATTGAAATAGATAAAGCTATTCAGATTGAAACGGAACAGTTGCAGAACGAAGCGGCCAGAGTCTTTACCGGCGAACTGAATGAATACATTGAAAATGTGCGAAAAGCACACGAACAACGGATCGACTCATCAAACCCCGACGAAGTAATTCACATTGGTTGGAACCAAGAGAACAAAGACAAGGCAAACGAACTGGTACTCGAATTCTCGGAATGGATGCTGCAACATAAAGATGAATTAACTGCATTACAGATATTCTACAACCAACCTTTCCGCAGGCGCGAACTCACCTACACCATGATTAAAGAAGTGCTCGAAAAACTGCAAAGTGATAAACCAACTCTTGCGCCTTTAACTATTTGGAGAGCCTACGAAGCACTGGAGGAATGTAATGGATCGCCCCGGAATGAATTAACTGCCATTGTTTCATTAATACGTAAGGTGAGTGGCGTGGATACCGTTCTAACTGTTTACGATAAAACAGTGGATAAGAACTTTCAGGAATGGGTATTTAAGAAACAAGCCGGTGCAACCAAGTTTAACGAAGAACAGATGCAATGGCTCAGGATGATTAAAGAATATGTGATCAGCAGTTTCCATATTGAGAAAGACGATTTCGATTACAACCCTTTTAACTCTCAGGGTGGTTTGGGAAAAATGTGGCAATTGTTTGGTGAGCAGACCGAAGAGATAATTGAAGAGTTGAATGA
>CAZRXT010000100.1:0-1443 GCA_964604035.1 uncultured Prolixibacteraceae bacterium
AAAAAGCATCTTCATCTTCACAATCACTAAGTGCGGCCGGGTGATCTTCTCCCGCAAGGCGGGATCAGCTTCCCGGTCTTACTAAGTGATTGCTTCGATTCATTCTGCTTTTTTTGAAGGCCACACCTAAGGACTGTAAGGTTGATACTATCATATCAGATTATTAATTCAAGGCACTTTAAACTTTAGTTCACTCTAGGCACTAATCATATTCTATGTTTATGGCTTTGCTAATTGTGCCGGAAGTGGAAAATGACTTCCGAAGAGCTGGTAAATGGCGAAAGCTGTAATTGCTGTCGATATCACCATGGCAACAATGAATACAATGGTCAGTTTCGGACCCTTTATGTTTGCCGATACTTTAAAGGCATTGTACATGAGAACCACCATCCATATTGTTGAAAGGATCATGAACAGCATGAGCGTAACGGCCAGCAGAATTTCGCCTGTCGACATTATTACCGGGTCGCCAATGTTCAACGATTTCCAAAGGGTGTATTGTCCAAACTTGTCGATAGCTCCCGAAAAGCCCATAAATGCGGCAATAAGGTAAGGAGCCCGGGCCAGTGCTTGTGTGCCAAAAACATCGACAACCCTTACCGACGACGATGAGAAAATAAGGGCTGCAAGGTAGAGTACAATTGAAGGCACCAGCCAGTTAAGCCCGTTCTCGACCAGTAGTACATAGTATGGAATACCGGGATTTGTTTTCACCGAAATGATGTCGGGGAAATGGATGTGGCTGTAATAACCAATTACCGATGTGGCAAGCAGTACCAGTATGCCTGCGGCCAGCGATTCCCAGCCGGCAATGTACCTGAATGGGTTGAATAGATACTTACTCATGGGTTGCTGTATTTTGAAGTTCAGAAATTTTCTGTATCAGCTCGTCGAGCATATTGCGCACTGTTGGGTAGCTAAGTTTGAGTTTTTGTGCCATCACCTTCAGGCTTCCGCTGCTTAGCACAAACTCAATTACCATGTCTTGCTCTTTGGGGTCGAGTTTCAGAAAGAGCGGCAGTTCAAACGACCCATTAATGGATGTTTGGCAGTTGTTGCATTGCAGGCTGTGAACATTCAGCTCGCTTTGGCAACTGGGGCAACTAATTGGAAGTTTCTTACTCATGATTGTGAATTATTTTTCATCAAAAGTAAAAACTAAAATTGATAAAGTCAATAAATAAATCAATAAAATTAAAATGAAATTGAATAAAGTTAATAAATTATTGAATTATCGAGTCAATTTAGCCACTTCGGCAGTTGCGAAATGAATAGACAATTGGTCTTTTAGTTTGATGCTGAAGTAGAGTATTGGTCAAGGGTGGGGGCGAAGAGCTTAACTTGCGATATTGGGTGTTCTTAATAATAATCAGCATGCGACCGATTGGCCAATAGCTATTTCAGCTTTCTCTTGTGTGTGAAAAACAAAAAGCCCGGCAAATT